>NZ_JBHVHF010000008.1:0-65496 GCF_042800315.1 Streptomyces sp. NPDC057638 | reverse complement strand
ACCATCTCATCTTCCGGTCAGGCCCCCAGTTCGTCGTCGAGCATCTTGAACAGCTCGTCGGCCGTGGCCGCCGTCAGGTCGTCCGTCTCGGATGCCGTGGGTCCGGTCGGGCGGTGGGTCTCGGTCCAGCGGGTGATCAGTGATCTCAGCCGGGACTCGATCAGGGCCGCCTCGTTCTCGCCGGGCGCGGTGGCGAACAGCGTCTCCTCGATCCGCGACAGCTCCGCCTCCCAGGAGGCGGCGGTCCCGTCCCCGGCCGGGGCGGCCGGAGGTTCGCCGACCAGTTCCGTGCGGAGGTACTCCGCGACGGCTGCGGCGGTCGGGAAGTCGTAGATCAGGGTGGCGGGCAGACGCTCCCCGGTGGCACCGGTCAGCTTGTTGCGCAGCTCCAGCGCGGCCAGGGAGTCCAGGCCCAGTTCGAGGAAGCCGCGCTCGGTGTCGACGGCGTCCGGGCCGTCGTGCCCGAGTACCGCCGCCACATGCGTGGCGACCAGGACCCGGAGGCGCTGTCCGGCCTGTTCCCAGGTGAGCTGGGCCAGTTGCTCGGCCAGGGGGAGTTCGGGCTGGTCGGCCGGGGCCGACGGATTCCCCTGCGGCTCCGGCGCCGCGTTCGTCCGGGCACGGGCCGGGGCGGCGGCGGGCAGCAGCCCGCGCAGCAGCGCGGGAAGGTCGTCCGGCCGGGCCCTGAGCGCGTCCATGTCGAACCGCACCGGCACCGGCACCGCCTCGTCCGAGGCGAGCGCCCGGTCGAAGAGCGCCAGACCGTCCCGTACGGACAGTTCCCGCACCCCGAGCCGTCGGATACGGCCCGCGTCCACGGCGTGCGCGTCACCGTCACCGGCCGTGCCCTCCCACAGTCCCCAGGCGAGGGAGTGGGCGGGGAGGCCGAGGGTGTGGCGGTGGTGGGCGAGGGTGTCGAGGAAGACGTTGGCGGCGGCGTAGTTGGCCTGTCCGGCGGCGAGGATCATGCCTCCGGCGGAGGAGTAGAGGACGAACGCGGTCAGGGGCAGCTCCCGGGTCAGCTCGTGCAGCTGCCAGGCCGCGTCGACCTTGGGCCGCAGCACTCCGTCGACCCGCTCCACCGTCATGGCGTCCAGTACACCGTTGTCCATCACTCCGGCGGCGTGGACGACGCCTCGCAGGGGGTGGTCGGTGGGGATGGTGGCCAGGAGTGCGGTGAGGGCCTCGCGGTCGGCGGTGTCGCAGGCGGTGATGGTGACGGTGTGGGCGCCCAGGGTGGTGAGTTCGGTGCGGAGGTCGTCCGCGCCGGGGGCCTGGGGGCCACGGCGGCTGGTCAGCAGCAGATGCCGCACACCGTGCTCGCTCACCAGATGGCGGGCGAGTTGCGCGCCCAGCAGACC
Organism: Streptomyces sp. NPDC057638; assembly: GCF_042800315.1. NCBI lineage: Bacteria > Bacillati > Actinomycetota > Actinomycetes > Kitasatosporales > Streptomycetaceae > Streptomyces > Streptomyces sp. NPDC057638. Next base: position 64,135 of record NZ_JBHVHF010000008.1, on the reverse strand, counting down.
CGTACCGCCGGTGATCAGGACGGTACCGTCGGCCGACCACACGGGGGCGGCCGTCGCTTCGGGGTTCGGGGCGAGCCGGGCCAGGCGCGGGACGAGGATGTCGCCCCGGCGCAGCGCCAGTTCCGGCTCATCCGTCGCCGCGGCGGCGGCGAGCACTCGTGCCGAGGCCGCCGAACCATCCGTGTCGATCACCGTGAACCGCCCCGGATGCTCCGCCTGTGCCGCCCGGACCGCGCCCCAGACCGGCGCCAGACCCAGATCGACCGACCGGTCGGCGGGGTCGGCGGGAACCGCGTCGCGGGTCACCACGACCAGTCGGGACGAGGCGCAACGCTCGTCCGCCAGCCAGGACCGCATCGCGGCGAGCACCTCGTGGACGGCCGACCTGACGCGCACGGTCACCTCGGCTGTCCCGTCACCGGACGGCACGGCGAAGGCGACCAGCGCCGGTGCCCGCTCGCCGTCCGGAAGCCCGGCGAGCACATCAAGCCCCGGCAGTTCGGCCGACGCCGGTACGGAGGTGGGATCCGCCCCCGCGAGCGGCTGCCAGTCGACCCGGTGCAGATCACGCCCGCCACCGCCCAACTGCTGGGCGGTCACCGGCCGGAGCACCAGCGAGCCCACGGTCGCCACCGGAGCGCCAGTGCTGTCGGCGATGTCGAGGGACACACCGTCCGCGCCCGCCGCCCGCATCCGTACGCGCAGGGCGGTGGCACCGGTCGAGTGCAGGGAGACACCCGTCCAGGCGAACGGGATACGTGTCTCCTGGTTCTCCTCGTCGCCGTCGGCCGGGCCGTCTCCGGTGAGGAAGTCGGTCAGGTGCAGCGTGGCGTCCAGCAGGGCCGGGTGGAGTCCGAACTCCTCCGCGCCCACGGACTCCTCCGGGAACACGATCTCGCCCAGGACGTCGTCCCCGTGCCGCCAGATCCGCCGCACACCACGGAACGTCGGCCCGTAGTCGTACCCCTGGTCCGCCAGCTCCGCGTAGAGGTTGTCCACGGGTACGGGAACGGCCCCCTCCGGCGGCCAGACCTCGTCGCTCCCCGCCACGGCGGTGGCGGTGGCGGTGTCGGCCGGAGCCAGGACACCCACCGCATGACGCGTCCAGGGTGCCGTGGGGTCCTCCGCGTCCCGCGAGTGGATCTCCACCGTGCGGTGGTGGTGGGTGTCGGGGGTGGTGAGGGTGATGTGGAGGGCGAGGGGTGTGTGGTGGTGGGGGAGGGTGAGGGGGGTGTGGATGGTGAGTTCTTCGAGGTGGGGTGTGTGGGTGTGGGTTCCGGCGTGGAGGGCGAGTTCGATGAGTGCGGTGCCGGGGAGGAGGGTGGTGCCGTGGACGGTGTGGTCGGTGATCCAGGGGTGGGTGTGGGTGCTGATACGTCCGGTGAGGGCGAGGCCGCCGCTGTCGGGCAGTGCGATGGCGGCGCCCAGGAGGGGATGCGTGGTGGCGGTCTGGCCCAGGCTGGTGGGGTCGGTGGTGGGTGCGGTCGCGGTCAGCCAGTAACGGTTGTGCTGGAAGGCGTAGGTGGGGAGGTTGACGCGGTGGGCGCCGGTTCCGGTGAAGAACGCGGTCCAGTCGATGTCCAGGCCACGGGTGTGGAGCCGGCCGAGGCCCTGAAGGAGCGCGGTGGTCTGGGGGCGGTCGCGGCGCTGGAGGGCGATCACCTCGGCGCGGTCGGCGAGGGTCTCGCGGACCAGTCCGGAGAGAACGGCCTGGGGGCCGACCTCGATGACGGTGGTGACGCCCTGGGCTTCGAGGGTGTCCAGGCCGTCATGGAAGCGCACCGCGTCGCGGACATGGCGGACCCAGTACTCGGCGTCCGTCACCTCAGCCAGCTGACCCGTGACGTTGGAGACGACCGGGATACGCGGCTCCGCGTACGTCAGGTCCGCGGCGATCTTGCGGAACTCGGCCAGCATCGGATCCATCAGCGGCGAGTGGAACGCGTGCGACACCTTCAGCCGCGTGGAACGCTCAAAACGGGCCGCGATCTCCATGACCGCTTGTTCCTCGCCGGAGATGACGACCGAGCGGGGGCCGTTGACGGCGGCGATGCTCACCGTGTCGGTCAGGTGCTCGCGTACGTCGTCTTCGGTGGCCTGGATGGCGACCATCGCACCACCGGCCGGGAGGGCGTCCATGAGCCGGGCACGGGCGGCGACCAGCACCGCCGCGTCCTTGAGCGACAGCACACCCGCCACATGCGCGGCGACGAGTTCACCGATGGAGTGCCCGGCCACAAAGTCAGGCCGCACCCCCCATGACTCCAGCAGGCGATACAACGCCACCTCGAACGCGAACAACGCGGGCTGGGTGAACCCCGTGCGGTTCAGCCTGAGGTCACCCTCCTCGGCCCACATCACCTCACGCAGGGGCAGGCCGAGTTCCTCAATGGCCTCGTCCAGCGCACTGGCGAACACCGGGAACGACGCGTACAGCTCCGCGCCCATCGCCACCCGCTGGCTTCCCTGGCCCGAGAACACCACGGCCGTACGACCGGCAACGGGCGTAACCCCCGTCTCCGTACCGTCAGCGACCGCCTCCAGGCCCTTGAGGAGTTCCTCGCGGGCGGAGCCGACCACCACGGCGCGCTGTTCGAACACGGACCGGGTGGTGGCCTGGGAGTAGGCCACGTCCAGTGGGGTCAGGTCGGGGTGCTCGGTGAGGAGGTCGGCCAGGCGTGCGGCCTGCGCCCGGAGGGCGGTTTCCGTGCGGCCTGACAGGAGGACGGGCACGGCGGGCAGGCCGGTCGACGGCGCTGCGGGCGCAGTCGGCTCAGCTGGGGGGGCTTCTTCGAGGATGACGTGGGCGTTGGTGCCGCTGATCCCGAACGAGGAGACACCCGCGCGGCGCGCACGGCCGTCCGCCTCCCATGCCCGGGCCTCGGTCAGCAGCTCGACCGCGCCCGCCGACCAGTCCACATGCGGCGACGGCTCATCGACATGCAGCGTCTTCGGCAGCACACCGTGCCGCATCGCCATCACCATCTTGATGACACCCGCGACACCCGCCGCCGCCTGGGCGTGCCCGATGTTCGACTTCAGCGAACCCAGCCACAACGGCCGACCCTCAGGACGCCCCTGACCATACGTCGCAAGCACCGCCTGGGCCTCGATCGGATCACCCAGCGTCGTCCCCGTACCATGCGCCTCCACCACATCCACATCAGCGGTGGACAGGCCCGCCGACGCCAGCGCCTGACGGATCACCCGCTGCTGCGACGGACCATTCGGAGCCGTCAGACCATTCGACGCACCATCCTGATTCACCGCCGAACCACGCACCACAGCCAGCACCTCATGACCATGACGCCGGGCATCCGACAGCCGCTCCAGCACCAGCACACCCACACCCTCCGACCAGCCGACTCCGTCGGCCGCCGCGGCGAACGCCTTGGAGCGGCCGTCGGGGGAGAGGGCGCGCTGGCGGCTGAAGTCGATGAAGGCGTCGGGGATGGAGAGGAAGGTGACACCACCGGCCAGGGCCATGGTGCACTCGCCGTTGCGCAGGGCCTGAGCCGCGAGATGCAGGCTGACCAGCGACGACGAGCACGCCGTGTCCACCGAGACCGTCGGGCCCTCCAGGCCGAAGAGATAGGCGAGCCGCCCGGAGAGCACGCTCATGGCGCTGCCGTTGGCGAGATAGCCAGCCACGTCGGACGGGACGCGGTCACCCAGCCGGGTGCCGTAGTCGTCGTACATGACGCCCGCGAAGACACCGGTCCGGCTGCCGCGCAGCGAGACCGGGTCGATCCCGGCCCGCTCGAACGCCTCCCAGGACGCCTCCAGCAGCAGCCGCTGCTGCGGGTCCATGGCGAGGGCCTCGCGCGGGCTGATGCCGAAGAAGCCGGGGTCGAAGTCGGCGCCGTCACGCAGGAAGCCGCCGTGGCGTACGTAGCTCTTGCCGTCCTCCGGCGTCGGCGCGTACAGGCGGGCGAGGTCCCAGTCGCGGTCGGTGGGGAAGCCGGTGACGGCGTCCACTTCCTCCGCGACCAGGTTCCACAGGTCCTCGGGTCCGGTGACCCCGCCCGGGTAGCGGCAGCCCATGCCGACGATGACGATGGGGTCGTCCGCCGGGCCAGTGCCGACCCGGGCCGGGCCGGTGGCCGTCGCGGTGTCGTCCCGCGCTCCCAGGAGCTGGGATCGCAGCAGTTCGACCACGGCCAGGGAGTTCGGGTGGTCGAAGACCAGGGTGGCGGGCAGCGACAGACCTGTGGTGTTCCGCAGGGCGTTGCGCAGCTCGACCGCCGCCAGTGAGTCGAAGCCCAGCTCACGGAAGGCCCGCGCGGGTTCGATCGCCTCCGGTCCGGAGTGCCCGAGTACGGTGGCGACCTGGCCGCGTACGAGGTCGAGCAGTGCCCGGTCGCGTTCCGCGTCCGGCAGCCCGGCCAGCCGCTCGGCGAGCGGGTTGGTGCGGGAACCCCCGTCCACGGGGCGTGCGGACGGCGCGGCGGACGCCCGGGGGACGGAGACCCGGGCCAGCCCGCGCAGCAGCGGCGGAAGGTCGTCGCCCCGGGCGCCGAGTGCGGCGGTGTCCACTCGCACGGCGGCCACCACGGGCTCGTCCGCCAGGGCCGTGACCCGGTCGAACAGGGACAGGCCCTGGTCGGTGTCGAGCGCGGGCAGACCGAGGCGGCTCATCCGGCTCAGGTCGGTGTCGTCCAGCTCGCCCATGCCGGTGTTCTCCCGCCACAGTCCCCAGGCGAGGGAGTGGGCGGGGAGGCCGAGGGTGTGGCGGTGGTGGGCGAGGGTGTCGAGGAAGACGTTGGCGGCGGCGTAGTTGGCCTGTCCGGCGGCGAGGATCATGCCTCCGGCGGAGGAGTAGAGGACGAACGCGGTCAGGGGCAGGTCCCGGGTGAGGACATGCAGGTTCCAGGCCGCGTCGACCTTGGGCCGCAGCACACGGTCGGTCTGCTCCTCGGAGAGCGACGACACCAGCCCGCCGTCGGCCACCCCGGCGGCGTGGATGACGCCCCGGAGGGGGTGGTCGGTGGGGATGGTGGCCAGGAGCGCGGTGAGGGCCTCGCGGTCGGCGGTGTCGCAGGCGGTGATGGTGACGGTGTGGGCGCCCAGGGTGGTGAGTTCGGTGCGGAGGTCGTCCGCGCCGGGCGCGTGGGGGCCCCGGCGGCTGGTCAGCAGCAGGTGCCGCACACCGTGCTCGGCCACCAGATGGCGGGCGAGAACCGCGCCAAGACCACCCGTACCGCCGGTGATCAGGACGGTTCCGTCGGCCGACCACACGGGGGCGGCCGACGCTTCGGTGCTCGGGGCGATCCGGGCCAGCCGAGGTATCAGGATCTCGCCCCGGCGCAGCGCCAGTTCCGGCTCACCGGTCGCGAGGGCGGCGGGGAGGGCGTGCGCGGACGCGTCGTCCACGTCCAGGACGGCGAACCGGCCCGGGTTCTCCTCGGCCGCCGCGCGGACCAGACCCCACAGCGGCGCCTGGGTCAGGTCGGGCGAGCGCCCGTCGGCTCCGGCGGCGACGGCATCGCAGGTGACCAGCGCCAGGCGGGTCGCGGCGAGACGGTCATCGGCGAGCCACGCCTGGAACAGGCCGAGCACCTGGTGGGTGAGGGCACGGGCCCGCACCGGCAGATCGGCATCCCCACTCTCGTAACCCTCGTACGGCGGAGCCCAGAACACCACGGTCTCGGGAGCCTGCCCGGGAGCGGAACCGGCCACGGCGGTGGCCAGGGCGGTGAGGTCGGTGTAGTGGGGGACCTGGTCCCCGTCGGAGGTGTCCGACGAGAACGGGCTCCCGGCGCCCAGGACGACCCAGCGCGGGACGCTGGCAGTGCGCGCGGGGGACGGCAGGGGCCGCCACTCCACCCGGAGCGGCGGGATGTCGGCGGTCCGTCCGCGTGCCGCCTCGGTGAGGCCCTCCGGGGCCACGGGCCGGGAGACGAGGGACGACACCGTCGCCACCGGGACGCCGTTGCCGTCGGCCATCCGCATCACGGACACCTCGGCGCCGTCCACCCGGGAGATCCACATCCGCAGCTCGGCCGCGCCCGTGGCATGCGGGGTGACGCCGTTCCACGCGAACGGCAGCAGCACCGGACCGTCGCCGTCATCGAGCAGGTCGACATGCATGGCGGCGTCGAGCAGGGCGGGGTGCAGGGTGTAGTCGGCCGCGTCGGCGGCGGCGTGCGACGGAAGGGCTACCTCGGCGTAGATCTCGTCGCCGTCCCGCCAGGCGGCGCGCAGACCCTGGAACGCCGGGCCGTACGCGTAACCACGGTCGGCCAGCACGTCGTAGGCGTCGGACACCTCCAGCGGCGCCGCGCCGGGCGGGGGCCACTGGGTGAGGTCGAACTCGGGCGCGGGCAGCCGTGGGCTGAGGAAGCCGGTGGCATGCGTCGTCCAGGCGTCGCCGAGGTCGGTGAGGTCCGGGGTGCCTGCCTCGGGCCGTGAGTGGATCTCCACGGTCCGGCGGCCGGACCCGTCCGGTGCCCCGACGACCACCTGGAGCGCGGCGCCCGACCCCTCGGGCAGGACGAGCGGCGCGTGCAGCGTCAGCTCCTCGACCGCCGCGCAGCCGCTGTGCTCACCCGCCTGGAGCGCCAGCTCAAGGAATCCGGTACCGGGGAACAGCACCGCCCCGGAGACCACATGGTCCGCGATCCACGGCTGGGCGCCGGGCGCGAGCCGCCCGGTGAGGACCAGACCGCCGGTGGTGGGGAGGGCGAGTGCGGTGGGCAGAAGGGGGTGGGTGGTGGGGGTCTGGCCGAGGGTGGCGGGGTCGTTGTGGCCGGGTGTGGGGTCCATCCAGTAGCGGTCGCGCTGGAAGGCGTAGGTGGGGAGGTCGACGCGGTGGGCGCCGGTTCCGGCGAAGAACGCCGTCCAGTCGAGGGTGACGCCGTGGTTGTGGAGCTGGCCGAGGGCGGTGAGGAGTTCGGTGGTCTCGGGGCGGTCGCGCCGCTGGGTGGGGATGAAGCGCGCGTTACGGTCGGTGCCGAGGCCGGAGAGGACGGCCTGGGGGCCGACCTCGATGACGGTGGTGACACCCTGGGCTTCGAGGGTGTCCAGGCCGTCGTGGAAGCGGACGGTGTCGCGGACATGGCGGACCCAGTACTCGGCGTCCGTCACCTCAGCCAGCTGACCCGTGACGTTGGAGACCACCGGGATACGCGGCTCCGCGTACGTCAGCTCCGCGGCGATCTTGCGGAACTCGGCCAGCATCGGGTCCATCAGCGGCGAGTGGAACGCGTGCGACACCTTCAACCGGGTGGAACGCTCGAAGCGGGCCGCGATCTCCGTCACGGCCTGCTCGTCGCCGGAGATGACGACCGAGCGGGGGCCGTTGACGGCGGCGATGCTGACCGTGTCGGTCAGGTGCTTGCGTACGTCGTCCTCGGTGGCCTGGACGGCGACCATCGCACCACCGGCCGGGAGGGCGTCCATGAGCCGGGCGCGGGCGGCGACCAGCACCGCCGCGTCCTTGAGGGACAGCACACCCGCGACATGCGCGGCGACGAGTTCGCCGATGGAGTGCCCGGCGACGAAGTCAGGCCGCAGACCCCAGGAGGCGAGAAGCCGGTAGAGGGCGATCTCGAACGCGAACAACGCGGGCTGGGTGAACCCGGTGCGGTTCAGTCTGAGGTCACCCTCCTCGGCCCACATGACCTCACGCAGGGGCAGCCCCAGCGCCTGGATGGCCTCATCCAGCGCCTCGGCGAACACCGGGAACGACGCGTACAGCTCCGCGCCCATCCCCACCCGCTGACTCCCCTGACCCGAGAACACCACAGCCGTACGACCGGCAACAGGCGTAACCCCCGCCTCCGTACCGTCAGCGACCGCCGCCAGCCCCCGGAGGAGTTCCTCGCGGCCGGAACCCACCACCACAGCACGCCGCTCCAGCGCCGCCCGGCTGGTCGCCAGCGAGAACGCCACATCCAGCGGCGAGAACTCCCCACGCCCAGCGAGATGGTCCGTCAGCCGCTCCGCCTGCGCCCGCAGGGCCGAGCCGTCACGGCCGGAGAGCAGCCAGGGCAGGACCGGCAGGGAGAGCGTGGCCCCGGGCTGGTCCGGCGCCGGGGCGCCATCGGCCGGAGGGATCTCCTCCGGTGTGGCTTCCTCGATCAGCACATGGGCGTTGGTGCCGCTGATGCCGAACGAGGAGACGCCCGCGCGGCGTGTGCGGCCGTCCGCCTCCCATGCCCGGGCCTCGGTCAGCAGCTCGACGGCGCCCGCCGACCAGTCGACATGCGGTGACGGCTCATCGACATGCAGGGTCTTCGGCAGCACACCGTGCCGCATCGCCATGATCATCTTGATGACGCCCGCGACACCGGCCGCCGCCTGGGCGTGCCCGATGTTCGACTTCAGCGAACCCAGCCACAACGGGGTGCCGTCCCCCGGCCGCTCCTGGCCGTAGGTGTCCAGCAGGGCCTGGGCCTCGATCGGGTCGCCGAGGGTGGTGCCCGTGCCGTGGCCCTCCACCACGTCCACATCAGCGGCCGACAGGCCCGCCGACGCCAGCGCCTGACGGATCACCCGCTGCTGCGAGGGGCCGTTCGGAGCCGTCAGACCATTGGACGCGCCATCCTGGTTCACGGCGGAGCCGCGTACGACCGCCAGCACCTCATGACCGTTGCGCCGCGCGTCCGAGAGGCGTTCGACCAGCAGCATTCCGGCGCCCTCTGACCAGCCGACTCCGTCGGCAGCCCCGGCGAACGCCTTGCAGCGGCCGTCGGTGGCGAGGCCGCGCTGACGGTTGAAGTCGACGAAGGTGTCCGGTGTGGACATCACCGTCACACCGCCCGCGAGGGCGAGCGAGCACTCGCCGGCCCGCAGCGCCTGGATCGCCCAGTGCAGGGCCACCAGCGAGGAGGAGCAGGCGGTGTCGACGGTCACCGCCGGGCCCTCCAGGCCCAGGGTGTAGGCGACCCGGCCCGAGACCACGCTCGCGAGGCTGCCGTTGCCGAGGTATCCGGCGAGCTCCTCGGGGACGTGGTGCAGCCGGGTGCCCCAGTCGTGGTACATGACGCCCGCGAAGACACCGGTCTGGCTGCCGCGCAGCGTGAGCGGGTCGATCCCGGCCCGTTCGAACGCTTCCCAGGCGGTCTCCAGCAGCAGCCGCTGCTGCGGGTCCATGGCCTGGGCCTCGCGCGGGCTGATGCCGAAGAAGGCGGGGTCGAACTGGGCGGCGTCGTGGAGGAAGCCGCCCTCGCGGGTGGAGGTCCTGCCCGGGGTGCCGGGTTCGGGGTCGTACAGTCCGGCGGTGTCCCAGCCACGGTCCTCGGGGAAGAGGGAGACGCCGTCGCCGCCCCGGGCGACCAGCTCCCACAGGTCCTCGGGGGAGCTGACGCCGCCGGGGTAGCGGCAGGCCATGCCGACGATGGCGATCGGGTCGTCGGCGCCGGCGACCGGGACGTCCGCCACGGCCGACGGCAGTGCGACGGCGGTGCCGACCGAGGTCCGCAGGATGTGGGCGGCCAGGGCGCGCGGGGTCGGATGGTCGAAGATCAGGGTGGACGGCAGCCGCAGGCCGGTGGCGGCGTTGAGGAGGTTGCGCAGCTCGACGGCGGCGAGCGAGTCGAACCCGATCTGGTTGAAGGCGGCGGTCGGCTCGACGGCCGAGGCGTCGTCATGGCCGAGTACGGCGGCGACCTGATCGCGCACCAGCGCCACCACCCGGTTCTCCCGCTCGTGCTCGGGGAGGCCGAGCAGCGTCTGGGCGAAGGGCAGTTCGGGCCCGGCGGTGGACCGGTCGGCGGCGGCCGGACGGCTGGCGGCGGTGCGCGGCGCGGGGCGGACGAGGGACCGCAGCAGCGGGGGGATCCCGTCGGGGCGGGCCCGGACGGCGGTGGTGTCGACGCGTACGGTCAGGGCGACCGGGGTGTCGGGGGTGGCCAGGGCACGGTCGAACAGGGCCAGGCTCTCGTCCGGGCCGAGCGGTGCCAGGCCCTGGCGGGCGATGCGCTGGACATCGGTCGTGGTGAGCGTGGCACCCATGCCCGCGCCGCCCGCCCACAGGCTCCACACCTGGGACTGCGCGGGCAGGCCGAGGGCGTGGCGGTGGTGGGCGAGGGCGTCCAGGAACGCGTTGGCGGCGGCGTAGTTGCCCTGCGCGGGCGCGTCCGGCAGTCCGCAGAGGCCGGAGGTGGAGGAGACCAGGACGAACGCGGTCAGGGGCAGTTCGCGGGTCAGCTCGTGCAGCTGCCAGGCCGCGTCGGCCTTCGGCCGCAGCACGGTGTCGATACGGGCGGGGGTGAGCCCGTCCAGCAGGGTGTCGTCGAGGACACCGGCCGTGTGCACCACTCCGGTGAGCGGGTGCGCGGGGTCGACCCGCCGCACCAGGGCGGCCAGGGCGTCCCGGTCGGCGACGTCGCACGCCTCGACCCGGACCTCGGCGCCCGCCGCGGTGAGTTCGGCGACCAGTTCGGCGGCGCCGGGCGCGGCCGCGCCGCGCCGTCCGGCCAGCAGGAGATGGCGCACACCGTGGCGGGTCACCAGATGGCGGGCGATCTCCCGGCCCACTCCACCCGTACCGCCGGTGATGAGGACCGTGCCCGCCGGAGTCCACAGGGGCGTACCGCTGTCGGCGGGGACGGCGGGCAGCCGGGTCGCGCGGGGGAGCCAGAAGGCGTCGTCGCGCAGCGCCAGTTCGGGTTCGGGTGCCGCGAGCGCGGCGGCGGCGAGGTGTCCGGGCGCGGCGGGCCGTGCGGGGTCGTCGTCGATGAGGACGACACGGCCGGGGTGTTCGGCCTGGGCCGAGCGGACGAGGCCGTGGACGGCGGCACCCGCCAGGTCGACGGCGGTGCCGGGGGTCACGGCGGTGGCGCCCCGGGTCACCAGGGCCAGCCGGGTGGTGGCGGGGCGGCGGGCGCCGTCGCCGTCGCCGTTGTCGCCGGACTCGGCGAGCCAGGTCCGCAGCACGGCGAGCGCCCAGGTGGTGGCGGCGCGTACCCGGAGCGGCACCGCGCCGTCCTCCGGCCGCCCGCCATCGGGCCGCGCGGTGCCGGGCAGTGCGCCGTCGGGCAGTGCGCCGTCGGGCAGTGTGCCGTCGGGCAGTGTGCCATCGGGCAGTACGCCATCGGGCAGTACGGCGAGGATCACGCCCGGCAGCCGGGCCGGGGTGGCCAGGAGCGCGGCGAGCGCGTCCGGCCCGTCGACCGCCGCCCAGCTGCCCGGCGCGGCCGACACGGGCACGGCGGGGCCGCGCTGCCAGGCCGGACGGTAGGCGGGGCGCCGCTCCGCAGCGGGCGTGTCCAGCCGCCCCGCCGGTACGGGACGGGAGATGAGGGAGGCCACCGATGCCACGGGGGCGCCGGAGGTGTCGGTGAGTTCCAGGGTCAGGGCGTCGGTTCCGGTGCCCTGGCCGGTGATCAGGTCCCGCGGTCCGTCCGGGGCGCTGATCCGTACGCGTACCCGGTCGGCGCCGCGCGCGTGCAGCCGCACTCCCGTCCAGGCGAACGGGACACTGACCGGCGCGTCCCCGGGCGGGGCGTCGGCGGTGAGGAAGTCGGCGCTGTGCAGGGCCGCGTCCAGCAGCGCCGGATGCAGACCGTAGGCGTCGGACCCGGCGGCGGTCACCTCGTCGAGGGCGATCTCCGCGTACACCGCGCCACCGTGCCGCCAGGCCGCCCGTACGCCCTGGAAGGCCGGGCCGTACCCGTATCCGAGACCGGCGAGATCACGGTAGAGGGCGGAGATGTCGACGGGGGTGGCGCCGGTCGGCGGCCACGGTGTGCCGCCGGTCGGCGCGATGGGGGCGGCCGCGACGGGCGAGACGGGGGAGAGGACGCCGGAGGCGTGCCGGGTCCAGCCCTCCTCGTCGGGGCCGGTGCTCTCATCGGCGCCGGTGGCGGTGGACTCGGTACGGGAGTGGACGGCCAGATCGCGTCGGCCGGACGCGTCGGGGCCGCTCACCGTCACCTGGAGGGCGACGGAACCACGCTCGGGGAGGACCAGCGGGGCCTCGACGGTCAGGTCGTCGATCCACGGGCAGCCGGTCAGCTCGCCCGCGTGCGCGGCCAGCTCCACGAAGGCCGTGCCGGGGAAGAGGGTGGTGTCGAGGATGACATGGTCGGCGAGCCACGGCTGGGTACGGGCGGACAGCCGCCCGGTGAGCACCAGACCGTCCGAGCCGGGCAGCGCGACCATGGCGCCCAGCAGCGGGTGCGCGGCGGGCGCCTGGCCGAAGCCGGTGGCGTCGCCCGTACTGGCCGGGGTGTGCAGCCAGTAGTGGCGGTGCTGGAAGGGGTAGGTCGGCAGCTCCACCTGACGGGGTTCCCGGCCGTCGCCGGTACGGTCGGACAGCGCGCCCCAGCGCACCGTCCGCCCGCTGACATGCAGCCGGGCGAGCGCGGCCAGCAGCCCCGCCGCCTCCGGCCGCTCCCGGCGCAGCGGCGCCAGCGTCAGGGTGTCGTCGCCGGTCAGGCACTCACGGGCCAGCGCGGTCAGGGTCCGGTCGGGACCGACCTCGAAGAAGGTGGTGACACCCGTACGCTCCAGGGTGGTCACGGCGTCGTGGAAGCGGACGGCGTCGCGCGCGTGGCGCACCCAGTACTCGGGGTCGCACAGCTCGGCGGTGTCCGCCGCCTCGGCACCGGAGACGGTGGACACCACCGGGATCACCGGCGGGTGGTAGTCCAGCACCTGGGCCACCCGCCGGAACTCGGCCAGCATCGGCTCCATGAGCGGGGAGTGGAAGGCGTGCGACACCCGTAGCGCGGTGGCCTGGCCGAACCGGGCGGCGACCGCGGCGACGGCCTCGGCGGCGCCGGAGACCACCACCGAGGAGGGGCCGTTGACGGCGGCGACGGCGACGGCGGCGCCGTCGTGGTCCGGGAGGGTGGCGAGTACGTCGCGTACCTGGGACTCGGAGGCGCGCACGGCGACCATGGCCCCGCCCGGGGGCAGCGCCTGCATCAGCCTGCCCCGGGCGGTGATCAGCATCGCCGCGTCCTCCAGCGAGAACACACCCGCCACATGGGCGGCGGCCACCTCGCCGATGGAGTGCCCGGCCACGACGTCCGGGCGTACGCCCCAGGACTCCAGCAGCCGGTACAGCGCGACCTCGAACGCGAAGAGGGCGGGCTGGGTGTACTCGGTCCGGTCCAGCGGACCGGCGCCCGTATCCGTATCCGTATCCGTACCCCACATCACGTCCCGCAGCGGGCGGTCGAGATACAGGTCCAGATGGCTCGCGGCCTCGTCGAGGGCGCGGGCGAAGACCGGGTGGCGCGCGGCGAGTTCGCGGCCCATGCCGCGCCACTGGCTGCCCTGCCCGGAGAAGAGGAAGGCGGTACGGCCACCCGACCGGGTGGCCCGGGGCGCCTCCCCGGTGACGAGGGCCGGGTCCTCGGCGCCGTCGGCGAGCGCGGCGAGGGCGCGCAGCGCGTCGTCCTCGCCGTCCGCCAGCAGCACGGCCCGGTGCTCCAGCGCGGCCCGGCCGGTGGCCAGGGTGTGCGCGACATCGGCCAGGGGGGCGTCGCCCTCGGCGAGACGGGCGCGCAGCTGCTCGGCCTGGGCGCGCAGTGCGGTACGGCTCCGGGCGGAGAGGACCAAGGGGACGGGCGGGACGGGCGCGGTCCCCGGCTCGCGAGGGGCCGCGTGGTCCTCGGAGATCGGGGTCGCGTGGCTCGCGGACATCGGCTCCGCGTGGCCCTCGGACGCCTGTTCCGGCGTCTCCCGCGGTGCCTCCTCCAGGATCAGATGGGCGTTGGTGCCGCTGATGCCGAACGAGGAGACACCCGCACGGCGCGGACGGCCGCCCTCCCCGGCTTCCCACTCCCGGGCCTCGGTCAGCAGCTCCACGGCACCGGCCGACCAGTCGACATGCGGGGTGGGACGGTCCACGTGCAGCGTCTTCGGCAGCGTGCCATGGCGCATCGCCATGATCATCTTGATGACGCCCGCGACACCGGCCGCCGCCTGGGTGTGGCCGATGTTGGACTTCAGCGAACCGAGCCACAGCGGGCGGTCCCCGTCGCGGTCCTGGCCGTAGGCGGCGAGGAGCGCCTGCGCCTCGATGGGGTCACCGAGGGTCGTTCCCGTCCCGTGCGCCTCCACCGCGTCGACATCGGACGGGTGGAGACCGGCTGCGGTCAGGGCCTGCTCGATGACACGCTGCTGGGAGGGGCCGTTGGGCGCGGTCAGGCCGTTGGAGGCACCGTCCTGGTTCACCGCCGAACCACGGATGACGGCGAGGACGCGGTGCCCGTTGCGGCGCGCCTCCGACAGGCGCTCCAGCACCAGGACGCCGACGCCCTCGCCCCAGCCGGTGCCGTCGGCCGCCGCCGCGAACGGCTTGCACACACCGTCCGCGGCGAGGCCGCGCTGACGGCTGAAGGACGTGAACACACCGGGACCGCCGATGACGGCGACACCACCCGCGAGCGCGAGCGAGCACTCCCGCTGCCGCAGCGACTGGCACGCCAGGTGCAGCGCCACCAGCGAGCCCGAGCAGGCCGTGTCCACGGTGAGGGTCGGGCCTTCGAGCCCGAGGGCGTAGGCCGCGCGGCCGGAGACCACGCTGGGTGCGATGCCGGTGAGGAGGTAGCCGTCGAGGCCGTCGGGGGCCTCGTGCAGCTTGACCCCGTACTCCTGGGGCTCGGCGCCGATGAAGACACCCGAGCGGCTGCCGCGCAGCGTGTGCGGGTCCAGGCCCGCGCGCTCCAGCGCCTCCCAGGCGGTCTCCAGCACGAGCCGCTGCTGCGGGTCCATGGCGGTGGCCTCACGGGGACCGATGCCGAAGAACTCGGCGTCGAAGCCGCCCGCGTCCTCCAGAAACGCGGCGTCGCGGACATAGCTCTTGCCGGGCTTGGCCGGGTCGGGGTCGTAGAGGTTCTCCACGTCCCAGCCCCGGTCGCCGGGGAGCGGCGACAGCGCGTTGCGCTCCTCGGCGACCAGCCGCCACAGCGCGTCCGGGGAGGTCGCCCCACCCGGGTAGCGGCAGCCGATGCCGACGACGGCGATGGGCTCGTGCGGGTCGATACCGGCGGTGTCGGCCGCGTCCGGGAACGCCGTGGCCGTGGCGGCGGTACCGAGCCGCTCACCCAGCAGACGGCCCATCAGGAAACGGGCCAGCGCGACCG
Organism: Streptomyces sp. NPDC057638; assembly: GCF_042800315.1. Lineage (NCBI taxonomy): Bacteria > Bacillati > Actinomycetota > Actinomycetes > Kitasatosporales > Streptomycetaceae > Streptomyces > Streptomyces sp. NPDC057638. Next base: position 49,091 of record NZ_JBHVHF010000008.1, on the reverse strand, counting down.
GGGTCGGATGGTCGAAGGCCATGGTGACGGGCAGCTCGGTCCCGGTCGCGGCCACCAGCGCCGCGTGCAGCTCCACGGCGGCCAGCGAGTCGAACCCCTGCTCCTGGAACGGCAGCTCCGCGTCCACGGCCGCGGCCGCCCCGGGCACCAGCTCGGCCAGCACGGCCGCTGCACGGACACACACCAGGTCCACGAGCAGGGCCTCACGCGCCGAGGCGGGCAGACTCCGCAACCGTCGGATGAGCCCCTCCCCGTCGCCCGCCACCTCGTCAGGAATGAGACCCCTGGACTCGCTCATCCGCGCACTCCACTGTTCCGGGACGTGAGAAAAGAGCGCGGCGCGTGGCGTTGGCCCGCGCTGCGCGCATCATGAGAGAAGAAGGCCGTCACGCAGGTGACGCCTCGGCGCCAGGCTAGTTTCGGCGAAGCCTGACGAAACACCCCTATGGGCCCCTATCGGCCCCCGCGCCCTGACGGCCCGGCGGTGGGCCCGCCCGGCCACCGGTCGGGGGCCTCGCCCACCATCGTGCGGCCCGGGGTCGCCCACCGCCGTGCCCGCGACACGCGGCCCACGCCCAGACGCGCCGCGCGCACGGCCGCGGGCTCAGTAGGGGCGGTGCACGGGTATGGGCGATGGACTGGCACGGGCTTTGGACTGGCACGGATATGAGCCCGGCCCGCGAGGGGCCGGGCTGAGGGGGGGCCGGGTCAGGCGTGGGTACGGACCGCCGCTTCGAGACGCGCCGTCGTCTCCGCCGCCCGCGCCATGAGGTAGAAGTGCCCGCCCTGGAACACCCGCACCACGCACTCCCCGGTGGTGTGCCGCTCCCAGGCGTGCGCCTCCTCCAGGGTCACCTGCTCGTCGCTGTCGCCGACGAAGACCTCGACGGGGCAGTCCACGACCGCGTCCGCGTCCCCGACGTACCGTTCGATGGCGCGGTAGTCCGCCCGCATCGCGGGCAGGATGGCGCCCAGCATCTCCTCGTCGTCGAGGAGCCGCGCGTCGGTGCCGCTGAGGCCGCGGATCTCGGCCACCAGACCGGCGTCGTCCTTGAGGTGCACGCCCTCGCTGCGGTGGTGGGAGGGGGCGCGGCGCCCGGAGGCGATCAGCACGCTGGGGGCGAGCCCGTCCCGCCGCATCCGCAGCGCCACCTCGAAGGCGACGGTGGCGCCCATGCTGTGTCCGAAGAACGCGGGCCGGGGCGACCGTTCGAGTTCGGGTCGCAGCGCCTCGTAGACCCGGTCCGCGAGGGTGGCGATATCGGTGAGGGGCTCTTCGCCGCGCCGGTCCTGACGCCCCGGGTACTGGATCGTCAGCACCTCGATCTCCGGCTGGAGCGCCCGCGAGACCGGGTGGTAGAAGGAGGCCGAGCCACCGGCGTGCGGAAAGCACACAACCCGGGCCGTGGGTGCCGTGACCGGGTGGAAGAGCCGCACCCAGTCCTTGGTGTCGGTGGTGGCATTCGGCATGGGTGGGGTCCTTCCTTGGCGCATGGTCGCCGCTCATGCTGGCGACGGGCGCGCGCGAGGCCAACCCCTAGATCCCCCTAGACCTCCTGACCCGCGGTCGGCGGGGCGACGGCGGGTGCCACGGGGCCGTCACGCCACGATCGCTTCATCGCGGCGGACGACGGAAGCGAGTGCCGGGTCCCCTCGCCCGCGCGGGACCCGCCGGAACACGGGCGTGCCCCGGATCAGCGATGCCCGGTGTGGGCCAGGATCGCCTCGGCGAGCGGAGTGTGGACCTGGGGCGGCAGGGCGTGGCCCATGCCGGGGATCTCTGTCAGCCGGGCGCCCCGGATGACCTGGGCGAGGTGCTGGGGGTGCGGGGGAGGGAAGACGGGTTCGGCGGGGGCGGAGATGACCAGGGTGGGCACGGTGGCCGCCGCGAGGCCCTCGGTGCGGTCGAGCCCGGACGCGTCGGCGCGCGCGTGCGCGGTGCTGGTGCGGTGGTGGCCGGTGTGGTCGATGATCCCCTCCTCAAGGGCCCGCGCGAACGCGGCGTCGAAGGGGATCAGCTCGCCTCCCAGCGCCCGCCAGTGCTCGACCCGACGCTCCACTTCGGCGTCCCGCCCCCGGTCCACCACCGGTCGCGCCCAGAGTTCGAGGAGCTGGGGGTCGATTCCGGGCAGGTCCGCGGGCGGGACGCGGCTCCCGTCGGGAGCGGTGTACGGGGTGCCGCTGAGCGCGCAGGTCCCGATGAGCGTCGCGCTGAGCAGCCGCTCGGGCCGGTCGGCGATGAGGAGTTGGGTGAGCATCCCGCCCATGGACATCCCCACGACGTGGGCGCGCTCGACGCCGAGGGCGTCGAGCACCGCGATGGCGTCCTCGGCGAGTGCGTCCAGCGGGTAGGGCCGCTCCTCGAACGGCCAGGTGGAGCGTCCGGTGTCCCGGTGGTCGTACCGGATGACCCGATGACGGGCGGCGAGCCGTTCCACCAGGGCGTCGGGCCAGCCGAGACCGGACGCCTGCGCACCCATGACGAGCAGCAGCGGGGGTGCGTCGGGGGCGCCGGTCTCCTCCGTCCAGAGGCGAACATCGGGTGCCACGTCGACGAAGCGTTCCATCGTGCTCCTTAGGACAGGTATGCGTCTCACGAGTATTCGAGACGAGACGTATCGTATCGCATACTCGCGTGGATGTCCTGCCGCAAGCCGAGAGGAGGACAGGCAACGGGCAACCCGTCGGCGTCCCGGTCCCGCGAGTGCTTCCCGTGCCAGACTCTCGGGCGGGGCGAGACGCGGCCCCTGTTCCGGCCGGGGTCGGCTGATGGCTCGAAGGGTCTCTTGATATGGGCATAGTTCTCAGTTTTGGCTCGGAACTCCGGCGGCTGCGACACGAGGCGGGACTCTCCTTGGGGGCGTTCGCGCTGGCGGTGAATTACGACAAGGGCTACCTCAGCAAGGTCGAGCGTGGTGTGCGCCGGGCCTCGATCGAGCTGGCGTGCAGGTGCGACGCGGTTCTCGGTGCGGACGGGCGGTTGCGGCACCTCGCGGAGGAGGGCGAAGCGCGGCGGCCGGGTGGTGCGGACGGGCGAGCGCGGAGGCCGATGGGCCGACGGGACATGCTCGCCACCGGGACGGGTTCGCTCATCGGAATCGGCCTCGGCACGGGGGAACAGGACGCCCGGACGGGCGAGGTCTCCCTGGCGGCACCGTTCCGCGCGCAGTTCGATCAGATGCGGGTGCTGGGCCAGCGGACCGATCCGCTGCTCCTGCTCCCGGTGTTACGGGCACAGACCAGCGCGCTTGTCGAACTCGCCACGCGGGCCGGTGGGCGTGACGCGGCCGAACTGCTGCTGCTTGCCTCGCGTTTCGCGGAGTACACGGGATGGATGGCACAGGAGGGCGGTGACAACGGGGCCGCGCTCGACTGGACGAGGGAGGCCGTCGAGCTGGCGCTCGCCGGTGGTGACGGTGACCTCGCGTCCTACGCCTTGGTCCGGCGGGCCCTCATCACCCTTTATGGTTCTGATGCCTTCGGCACCGTCCATCTCGCGCGTCAGGCGCAGTAGGACGGGCCGCCCAGTCGGATCCGCGGCCTGGCCGCTCAGCGTGAGGCGCAGGGACACGCCCTCGGCGGCGACGAACGCGCCTGTCGCGACAGTCTCGACCGGGTCCGGGAGCTGCTGGAATCCGAGAACACACGGGCTGATGACAACCCGGTGATCGGTAGCGCCCATCTGCCCGATTCGGTCTCCATGGTGACCGGTTGGTGCCTCCACGACCTGGGCCGACCCAAGGCGGCGGCCGAGGCCCTGGACCGTGAGTGCGCGCGTATTCCAGCGGTCGCCCTGCGCACCCAGACCCGCTACGGCATGCGAAGGGCGCTCGCCCACGCGGCGGCCGGGGAGATCGAGCACTCCTGCGAGATCGCCGGGAGGTTGCTCGACACGGTCGTGGCCGTGCCGTCCGCCACGGTCAACGCCGACGTGCGCAGACTCGCGCGGGAACTTGCTCGATTCCGTGCCAACCGGGCGGTGCGGGACCTCCAGCCGACGCTCGCCCAGGTGCTCAGCCCGAGCCGGGCCTGAGGAGCACGGCGGTGTCAGGCAACCGCTCATCACCCGCTCGCGGACGGTCCCGTCCGTCCACCGAACGCTCGCGGACGGTCCGTTCCATACACCGAACGCTCGCGGACCGTCCCGTCCGTGACGCCTTCCATCGCCGACGTCTACGGTCCGACGCGGCCGTCTCCACCCAAGTCACACACCGGAAAGCAGGGAAGATCATGCCCGATGTCTTCATCAACTACCGCACCGGCGACGGGGAGGCGGCAGCCGCCCTGGTCGAACGCGAGCTGACCCGTCGCTTCGGCGAGGGGCGGGTCTTCCGGGCCAGTAAATCCATCCGCGCGGGAAGCCGGTACCCCGCCGAACTGGTGACGGCGGTACGCCGCAGCAGTGTCCTCCTCGCCATCATCGGCCCGGACTGGGCGGAGGCGAAACTGGCCGATGGCCGTCGTGCCCTGGAGGTCCCGAGCGACTGGACCCGGAGGGAGATCGTGGAGGCGTTCGACAGTGGTGCTCTCGTCATTCCGGTCCTGGTCGGCCGGACCACCCGGCTGAACCGGCGCTCACTGCCGCCAAGGATCGCGGAGCTGGCCGACCGGCAGTACCGGAGGCTCGACTTACGGAACGCGGATGCCGACCTGGCGCGTCTGGGGGATGACCTGGCGAACCTGGTGCCCCAGCTCGCCGACGCCGACAGGGACCGTGCGACCGATGACGAGCAGCCGACGGGCGTGGAGGCGCCCTCGGTCACTCGGATGGCCGCGCGTGATGTACGGATCCGGCAGCGGAGCGGCATCGGCAACCTCAACGGTGACCTCTCCGGCACCTTTGTCAGCGAGCCACAGGCTCCGGTCCACACGGGCCAGGGAGATCAGTACAACGCACCGCGGTTCTCCGGTGACAACACAGGTGTGAACTACACGGCGGGCGACAGCTCCGGCATGGTCGAGCAGCGCTTCGAGCGCGGTGGACGGCGCGCTGACGACGAGCGATGACCGAGCCGCAGGGTGTCCATGTCAGTTCCGCCAGCGGACCGGTCCACACCGGGGCCGGTCACCAGTTCGTCCTCGGCTGGGGCGACACCCGCGACCTCGGACGGGTGCTGAGAAGAGGAGTCGACCCCCGGCAGGTCGTCCGCGAGCACCGGACCCAGCTCAGCCGGCGGTTCATACCGCCGTCCGACTACCACCAGGCCGTCGAACAGCTGGCCGCCCCAGGAGCGGTGGTGCTGCTCGACGGAGCGCCGGGGATCGGGCGCCGGGCCGCCGCGACCATGCTGCTGCACCAGCTCGACGGGGTGGACGGGAGGTTCGAGGAGCTCTCCACCGAACCGGAGGAGAACGGGCCGGAAGCGGATGCCGGGGATCGGTTCCTCTTCGACCTCTCGGATGTCTCCGACGGTGACTACCCCACCGCCCAGCGTCTCCTGGCCGCCCATCGGGCCACGGTCGAGACCCATGGTGCCCGGCTGGTGGCCGTCCTTCCCTCGGGCAAGGGGCACCTCCTCGACCCGGAGTTCACCCCGCTCGTCGTCCAGCTCGGCCGCCCCAGAGGCATGTCGGTCTTCTGCCAGCACCTGCGTGTGGATCGGGTCCCGTACACGCCGGAGCAACTGGCCGTCCCCGAACTGCGCGGACTGCTCGACGGCGCGCCCATGCGGGAGCTGGCGGCGCTCGCCGGGATGATGCGCCGGGCGCGGGACAGCGGCCGGTACGGAGATGACTTCACCGCCTGGTGCGCCGAGGCGGTGGCGGCCGTCACCAACCGTACCGACGAGGTGGCGCGGCAGGTGAACGCCCACCGGACCGCGGATGACCGCTCGCTGCTGCTGAGTGCGGCCATGCTCAGCGGAGCTTCCGCGGACGCGGTCTTCCACGGTGCCCGTCTGCTGCTGAGCGTGCTGCGGCACGAGGCCGACGCCACCCCGAGACTGGGGCAGGCCGACCTCGGTGAGCAGTTGGGATCCCTCCGGATCGGCCGGGACCACGAGGGACGGGTCAGCTTCGAGCGGCTGGCCTACGACGGCGCGGTTCGCACACATTTCTGGACCAACTTCCCGGATCTGCGCGCGGCACTGTGCGAGTGGGTCGGCGGCGTTGTCGCGCTCCCCGATCTCACGGCCGACGACCGGAAGAACCTGGTCGCGCGCTTCGCCGAACAAGCGCTCGCCCACCGGGAACCCCAGCAACTGGTGGACCTCGCCATCCGCTGGACCCAGCCCGCCAGACCACTGCGGTCGGCGGCCGCCGCCGCGCTGGAGCACGCCCTTCACCATGAACGGTACGGGGCACGGACCCGCTCACAGATCTATCGGCTGGCTACCGCGCGGGAGAGGCTCGCGCCCGACCTGGTCCTCGTGCTCGCCGAGGTCTGCAGGGACGTGATCGGTGCGACCCACCCCGAACAGGCCCTCGTCAGACTGCACCATCTCGCACTGCGTCCCGGCGGTGAGGAGACCCGCGTGGCCCGCGCGCACCTGCTCGACATCGGCCGGGGCGGCCCCTCGATGTACCGGCGGTTGGTCCAGCGCATTCTCCAGGGGCCACGAGTCGGCTACCGCCATGCCGCGAACCTGGAGGTGCTCACCGAGCTGATGGAACCGGCGGAGTTGTCCTTCGAACCGCCCTGGAGCGAGCTTCGTGACGCCTGGGAAGCGGTGATGACACAGCGGCGTCCGCAGGAGTGGTCATCGACCCTGGGCCGCTGGCTCACCGCGGCTGAGGAGCGGGAGGAGTGGGCGCCCGCACTGGACGTGTTGCCCGCCGCCGCCGCGAGCCGGGTGGATCTGCTCGACCGTCTCTACGTCATCACCTGCGAGTGGGTCAGGTCGGAGCCAGCGGCCCTCCGCTCCGCACCACCGCACCGCCGGACCAGCAGAGAGGCCATGGCCGCCCGGATCTGGCACGGCATCGACCGAGCTCAGGATGCCGACGTACTGAACGGCGGAGCCGGGCCATACGAATCAGGAGAGAACCCGTGAAGATCCCGAGCAAAGAGGGACTGATCGTCATCTGCTGTGGACTGCTGCCCAGCATTCCCGCCGGCATCATGCACTGGTCCGCCGTCCGTTGGGGCGCCACCACGGCGGTAGTCCTCGCCGCGGCGGCGCTCGTCGTGGTCGGACGCGGGCGTTCCCCGCAGCCGTCTCCGGCTCCGCCGCCGATGTCACCCGAGCCGGTGGGGCAGCCCACCTACCAGGAGACCGAGGTGCGGAACGTCCGGCTCCCCAGTGCCTTGGAGGGGTACGACTTCCTGTTCTCCGCCGCCGTCTGGTGGTACCCCGTCGATGGCGCCACGGGCGTCAGCTACGGCAACCTCCCGGGTCTGGCCGCCGCGGCCGTGCTGAACCGGGCGCGGGCCATCACCCGTGAGGAGCATCCGGGCCACACGGACTTCACCCGCCGCCTTCTGGAGGGCGCCTTGAGCGTCCCGTACCAGGACGGTTCGGCTCTGGTGTGTTCCCGCGTCGCTCATGTCACCCTCACGCTCTCGCCCGACGACCAAGACCGGCTGACGAAGTTGCGGGATCTCCGCAAGGGAGAGGAGAGCCGTGAACGCGAGCGTCAGTACGAGCGGCAACAGCGGACCTATCTCGCCGACGAGGTGCTGAACAGCACGGGCAGCGCGGTGGTGTGGTGGTTGGCCCGCCACGACGGCGATGTCGAGAAGACGGTCGGCATGATCGGCCCGCTCGCGCAGGTCTCCGCCGCCGCAAACGACACCGAGGTACCCGAGATCTTCCGCCATCTCGTGGTGCGCCCGACCCGGCCAGAGCCGGTTCACCCGGTTGAGGGGCCGACCGCTGACGCGGCTGGAGACCAGGCGGTCGTGGGCCGGATAACCGCCGTACTGGATGACCTCGGTCTCACCGAAGGGTCCGATCGGCGTATGGTCCTCGTCCACCGCATCGCCCGATCGATGGAAGCAGCGGGGCTGAGGGATACCGCCGATCATCTCCGTAGTGGGCTGGTCCGCCCCGCGGCTCCGGACCCCGCCACCGATACCCCGGACACCGCGGCCGGTGACGGTGACCCGCTGCCGTCCCCAGAGGCCCCTTCCGCGCCGGTGCCCTCAGGCCCGATTACGGAGGGCGCTGGGCCCTCCCTGTACCCGTCCGCGCCGTCCGTCCCCTCCCGGGCCGACGCGCCTCAAGCGTCTGACGGCTACCTTCAGTCCGGTCACGCTTTCACGGGAACCATGGCCAGTTCGACGGACCTCTCGGACGGCACGCGAGGTTCCACCTCCTTCGGCGCGCCCCTCGTGCCTTGGAACGCGGGCACCACGAGCGACCTGTCGTTTCCGCCTCCACCGTCCTACCGTCCGGAGGTGGGCACTCCCACCATCCAGCCCGGTGAGGACGGCGGGTCGGGGACGCCCCCTGAGGGAGAGGCGGGAGCGACGATTCCCCATGGCCCTGAAGGCGGGGCGGGAGGCGCCTGACGCCCATGGGCATGCGCTTTCGGTCAGGCTCAGGGGTATCCGGGGCGCCTCCGCGGGTGCCCGCGCCACCGGGGACGTCGACATGATCCTCCCAGCTCACTGAGGGTTTTCAGGTGCTGTGACCGCCTATGTGCCGCCATCTGCCACCCCGTCAGGGCGAGATCCGGCCACCCGGCTTCGTCATCAACCCGACGATCGTGTTCCGCATCTACGGCCGTACAGGGCGCGCGGGGACGCGCCCGGTTCCGGCGGTGGGCGCGAGGATGCCCGCCCGGTCTGTGAGGAGGCGGCGTGAGACAGGTGGGACGACCACGGCTGGCGGTGTCGGTAGGGGCGGTGGTGGTGGCCCTGACGGCGGGGATGATCGGTCCCGCGTCGGCCGAGGGCATCGGCGTGGAGCGGGCGTGGGCCGACGGCCTGCCGGAGGGCAGGGCCGGGGAGTCGGTGGAGCCCGGGGCCGTGGAGTCCGTGGAGTCCGGGGCCGGGACATCGGTCGGGCCCGGGGCCGGGAAGGGAGCCGGTCGGTCGACGGCACCGGCCCGTGCCACCCGGACGCTCACGCTGGTCACCGGCGACCGGGTGACCGTCGACGAGCGCGGCCGGGTGACCGGGGCGCGGACCGGGGCGGGACGTGAGGGGGTGTCGCTGCGGACGAGCTTCGGGGCGGGCGGGGCCGTCGTGATGCCGTCGGACGCGGCGCCGCTCGTCGCGCGGGGGAAGCTCGATCCACGGCTCTTCAGCGTCCGCGAGCTGATCCGGGCCGATGATCTCGCCCGGACCCGCGACCGCGGCGCCGACCGCCAGGGGCTGGCGCTGATCGTCCGCTACCGGGGTGCGGCGGTGGCCGCCCGCGCCGGGGTGCGGGCGGCCGGGGACACCTCCGTACGCCGTACGCTCGGCACGCTCAACGCCGAGGTCCTGGCCGCCTCCGGCCGTGACACCGCCCGGCTCTGGACGGTGCTCACCCGCGAGGCCGGTACGGAGCGCGGGCTGGCGCCCGGGATCGAGGGGGTCTGGCTCGACGGTGTGCGCCGGGCCTCGCTCGACACGAGCGTGGGGCGGATCGGGGCACCGGCGGGCTGGAAGAGCGGGTACCGGGGGAAGGGCGTCACCATCGCCGTCCTCGACACGGGCGTGGACGACTCCCACGCCGATCTGAAGGGGCGGGTGCGGGCGGCCCGCAACTTCAGCGACGCGCCCGACGCCCGGGACCGCAATGGGCACGGCACCCATGTCGCCTCGATCGCGGCGGGCGGCGGCGCCCGTTCCCAGGGCCGGTTCACCGGCGTCGCCCCCGGCGCGGAACTGCTCTCCGCGAAGGTGCTGGACGACGCCGGTCTCGGCACGGAGTCCTCGGTCATCGCCGGGATCGACTGGGCCGTGGCGCGGGGCGCGGACATCCTCAACCTCAGCCTCGGCGGCGAGGACACCCCCGGCCAGGATCCGCTGGAGAAGCATGTCGACGCGGTCTCCCGCGCCACGGGCACGCTCTTCACCATCGCGGCGGGCAACCACGGCTTCGGCCCCGGGTCCGTCGACTCCCCGGGCACCGCCGAGGCGGCGCTGACGGTCGGCGCGGTGGACGAGCGGGACCGGCGGGCCGACTTCTCCGGCCAGGGGCCCCGCCAGGGCGACGCGGCGATCAAGCCCGATCTGACCGCGCCGGGTGTCGGCATCACCGCCGCCTCGGCCCCCGGCAGCGCCCTGGCGCTCCGCGAGGGCGAGAATCCGCCCGGCTATCTCACCCTGCCCGGCACCTCGATGGCCGCGCCGCACGCCGCCGGGGCCGCCGCGCTGCTCAAGCAGAAGTACCCGGGCTGGAGCGGCGAACGGCTCAAGGCCGCCCTCATGGGCTCGGCGGTGGACGGCGGGAACACCCCGTTCGAGCAGGGCGCGGGCCGGGTCGCCGTCGACCGGGCGCTCGGTCAGACGGTCTTCGCGCGGCAGTCCTCCCTCGCCTTCGGTGTGCAGCGCTGGCCCCACACCGACGCCACGCCCACCACACGGCGCATCACCTACCGCAACAGCGCCGACGCGCCCGTCACCCTCTCCCTGGCCCTGACCGGCACCGCGCCCGCCGGGCTCTTCGCCCTCAGCGCGCGCCAGGTGACCGTGCCCGCCCTGGGCACCGCGTCCGTGACGCTGACGGCGGACTCCCGGCGCGGTGGCACCTCCTACGGTGACCACGCGGTGACGGTGGTCGCGACCGGTGGCGGTCAGAGCGTCCGTACGGCCGCGTCCGTCCACCGGGAGGCCGAGTCGTACGACCTCACACTGAAGGGCGTCGGCCGGACGGGGGCCGCGCACGCGGCGTTCGAGGCGGACATCGTGCCGTGGTCGCGCGAGGACCAGGGGCTCCAGGTGTCCGGCGGCGCGGACGGCACCGTCACCGTACGGCTGCGCAAGGGCGTCTACTTCCTCAGCGCCGGCCTGAAGTCGGGCACCGACCCGGCGTCCGCCCAGCGCGACGAGATCCATCAGCCCCAGCTGGACCTCCGGCGCGACACCACCGTCACCCTGGACGCGCGCACCACCCGTCCGGTCCGGTTCTCCGTGCCGTTCGCGGGCACCAGCCCCACGTACGCCGGGATGAGCATCGAACGCCACGGCACCGTCGGCGGCCGTTCGCGCGCCGTCGGGATGACCACGCACATGAACGACTTCGCGGATCTGCGGGTGGCTCATCTCGGCCCGCCCGTTCCCGGCGGTTCGGTCCGCCAGTTCTGGCACGGACAGTTCTCACGGGGCACCGGCACGGTGTTCCACGCCGTCAGCGCGGAGCGCGGCGACCGGTTCGCGACCGGATACCGCACGACGTTCCGTCCGGACGAGTTCGCCACCGTACGGGTGGGACTCGGCGCGCCCGGACGCAGCCGGGCCGGGACGCTGAGCGTGTTCAGCGCGGCGGACGGCTCGGAGGCGTTCACCGGACCGACCTATGAGGCGAAGCTGGGACGCGTCCACACGGTCCATCTCTCCACCCACCGGGTCCAGTGGAGCATGGAGTACGGGCAGAACGACCGCCCCGGCTTCGACGGTGAGGCCATCGCGGGATACCGGCTCGCCCCCCGGCGCTACCAGCCGGGCAAGGAGTACGGGACACGGTTCAACACGGGCGTCTTCGCGCCCCTGGTCGGCCCGCGCATGGGTGTCTACCGCGAGGGCGACACCCTCAGCGGCACCCTCCCGCTCCTCGCGGACGGGGACGGTCACCCCGGCTGGTCCCGGCTGACCTCGGTCAGGACGACCCTCCACCGGGGTACGACCCTCGTGGGGAAGAACACCGACCCGCTGACCGGCGAGGGCTTCGCCGTCGGCCCCGAGGACGCCCGCTACACACTGTCGACCTCGGTCACCCGCGCCCCGGAGCTGGCGCGCGCGGGCAGCCGTACGGACGCCACCTGGACGTTCAGGTCCGAGCGTCCCGCGAACGGCGCGAAGGTGAAGCTGCCGGTCTCCACGGTCCGCTTCGGCGTCCCTACCGCGCTCGACAGCACCGCCCCGGCGGGGGAGCGGCAGACCGTCCCGGTGACGGTGGAGGGGCCCGCCGCCGGGCGGGGACTGGCAGCGCTGGAGGTCTGGGTCTCGGATGACTCCGGGACGACCTGGAAGCCCCTGCCGGTGACCCGGTCCGCCGTCACCCTCACCAACCCGGCCCGTGGCGCGGCCCTCTCCCTGCGCGCCCGCGTCGTCGACACCGACGGCAACACGGGAACGGTGACGCTCCACGACGCGTACCACGGCCGCTGAGCGGGCCGACTCGAACGCCGCCCCCTGGCGCATCGCCCGGAAGGGTCCAGGGGGCGGCGTTCCCGGGCGCGGGCCACCCCCGCCACACCGAAGGCCCGTGCCCGTGCCTCAGTCCGCGTCCCAAGACCCAAGCCGCGCCCGCGCCCCACGGCGCGCCCTGCCCCACGGCGCGTGCCACACCGGACGCGCGTGCCACACCGGACGCGCGCGCCACACCGGACGCCCGCGCCACACGGCGCGCCCCGCGCCCCACGGCGCCTCGCGCGCGCCACGCCCACACCCGCGCCCGCCACGTCAGCAGCGACCACGGGTGAAAAGGGTAGAAATAGTGCATGTCGGGTTTTCAGGGCTCATCCGGGGAAACGCCCTCCTCCACCCGGCGCGCGCGCCGCGCCGCCCACCGCCGGTCCGGCGCGCCGCCCTCGCTGCTGAGCCTGCTGAGCCTGCGCAGCGTCGTCGGGCAGCTCTTCGTCCTCCAGCTCGTCGTGGTGATGCTGCTGGCCCTGGGCGCCGTCCTGCTGCTGATCGTCCTCGCCCACAAGGAGAGCACCCAGGAGGCCGGAAGCCGCTCCCTCGCCATGGCCTCGGGCTTCGCCAACGCGCCCGGGGTCGCTCCCGCGCTCGACTCCCCGCACACCACGGCCCTCCTCCAGCCCCGCGCCGAGGCCGCGCGCGAACAGGGGAACGTGGACTTCGTCGTCGTCGTGGGCCGCGACGGACTGCGCTACACCCACCCCCAGCAAGACCGCATCGGGCAGCGCAGCAGCGCCGACATCGCCCGGCTGCTGGCCGGGGAGACCATCGTCGAGGAGCGCGTCGGCACGCTCGGCCCCCAGGTCCGGGCCTATGTCCCGGTGAAGCGGGCCGACGGCACCATCGCCGGGGCGGTCGGCGCCGGAGTCACCATCGCCAGCGTCAGCAACATGGCCGAGAAACAGCTTCCGCTCGTCATCGGGGCCGCGGTCGGCGCCGTGCTGATCACCACGGCCGGCGCGGCGCTGCTGAGCCGGCGACTGCTGCGGCAGACCCACGGCATGGGCCCCGCCGAGATCACCCGGATGTACGACCACCATGACGCGGTGCTGCACTCCGTCCGCGAGGGCGTGGTCATCGTCGACCCCGACCGACGGCTGATCTTCGCCAACGACGAGGCGTACCGGCTGCTGGAACTCAGGCCAGGCGCCGAAGGCCGACGGGTCGCGGAACTGGGGCTGCCGTCGAACATCACCGAACTCCTGGCCTCCGGCCGGGAGGCGACCGACGAGGTCCACCATGTGTCGGGCCGCCCGCTCGCGGTCAACCAGCGCGCCACCGAGGACGCCGACGGCCCCCGGGGCACGGTCACCACCCTGCGCGACTCCACCGAACTGCTGGCCCTGACCGGTGCCGCCGAGGCCGCGCGCTGGCGGCTGAAGGTCCTCTACGACGCCAGTGTCCGCATCGGCACCACCCTGGAGGTGCCCTACACCGCGCAGGAACTCGCCGACACCGTCGTCCCCCGGTTCGCCGACTACGCCACCGTCGACCTGGCGACATCCGTACTGCGCGGCGAGGAACCCTCCGGCGGCGACGGTGAGCTGCGCCGGGTCGCCCTCGCGGCGGTCCGCGACGACCACCCCCTCTTCCGTGCCGGCTCCACCCTGCGGTTCGAACTCTCCACCCCGCAGGCCCGGGGGCTCACCGAGGGCAGGGCCATCATGGTGCCCGACCTGCGCGCCGACACCGACTGGCAGAGCCCGGACCTGGGGCGCGGCCAGCGGTTGCTCGACCACGGGATCCACTCGCTGATCGCCGCGCCACTGACCGCGCGGGGCGCGGTCCTCGGCGTCGCCAGCCTCTGGCGCTCCCGCCGGCCCGAACCCTTCGAGGAGGACGACCTCGCCCTGGCCGAGGAGGTCGCCGCGCGGGCGGCCGTCTGCATCGACAACGCCCGCCGCTACACCAGGGAACACACCATGGCCGTCACCCTCCAGCGCAGCCTCATGCCGCGCGGACTGCCCGCGCAGAGCGCGCTGGAGGTCGCCCAGCGCTATGTGCCCGCGCGGGCCGGGGTCGGCGGGGACTGGTTCGACGTCATCCCGCTGCCCGGCGCGCGGGTCGCCCTCGTCGTCGGTGACGTCGTCGGACAGGGGCTGCACGCCGCCGCCACCATGGGACGGCTGCGGACCGCCGTCCAGAACTTCTCCGCGCTCGACCTGCCCCCGGACGAGATCCTCACCCACCTCGACGAACTCGTCGACCGGATGGACCAGGAACGGACGGCGGACAACGACAGCCCCGACGTCACCGGCGCCTCCTGCCTCTACGCCATCTACGACCCCGTCACCGGCGACTGCTCGGTGGCCCGCGCCGGGCATCCCCCGCCCGCCGTCGCCGAACCCGACGGTACGGTCCGGCTGCTCGACGTCCCCGCCTCGCCCCCGCTCGGCGCCTGCGGCGGACTGCCCATCGAGACCGTCGAACTGAGACTCGCCGAGGGCTCCCGCCTCGTCCTGTACACCGACGGCCTGGTCAACCACAACCGTGACATCGACACCGGTCTCGGCCTGCTGCGCCAGGCCCTGACCGGTACGGCGGGGATGAGCGCGGAGGAGACCTGCCAGCGGGTGCTCCGGGCCGTCCTGCCCGAGGACCCCGCCGACGACGTGGCCCTCCTCGTGGCCCGGACCCGGCTCCTCGACCCCGACCAGGTCGCCGAGTGGGAGGTCCCGTCCGACCCGGCCGCCGTCGCGCCCGTACGCAACGCCTGCGCCGAGCGGCTGGAGACATGGGGGCTGGCGGAGACCGCCTTCACCACCGAGCTGATCCTCAGCGAGCTGATCACCAACGCCATCCGGTACGCCGTCCAGCCCATCAGGGTCCGGCTGGTCCGCGACCGCAGCCTGATCTGCGAGGTCTCCGACGGCAGCTCCACCTCCCCGCATCTGCGGCGCGCGGCCATCACCGACGAGGGGGGCCGGGGGCTCTTCCTGGTGGCGCAGCTGGCGGACCGCTGGGGTACGCGGTACACCTCGCGCGGCAAGGTCATCTGGACCGAACAGACCCTCCACCCCGCCTCTTCCGCCCCGCCACCCCTCTCCACCTGGGACCTGTAGCGCCCTGCCCACTGAACACCCGGGCGTGGGCGCGGCACGGGGGCGGGGCGGAGAAGGCGTGGGCGCGGCACGGGGGCGAGGCGGGGTGTGGGCGTGGGCGCGGCACGGGGGCGGGGGCCGCAAGTGTGGTGTCCCGACACATGGGAGGGCGGAGGCGGCCTTCCTACCGTGTGGCGACACACAGCCCCGTCCCCGACGCCCGCTCCCGGAAGTGGTGACCATGCCCGCCGCACCCGTACCCGCCTCACCCCCGCCCGCCGCACCCACATCCCCCTCCCACCTCCGCCGTATCGTCGCCGCCAGCCTGATCGGCACCACCATCGAGTGGTACGACTTCTTCCTCTACGGCTCCGCCGCCGCGCTCGTCTTCAACAAGCTCTTCTTCCCCGACTCGGACCCCCTCGTCGGCACGCTGCTCGCCTTCCTCACCTACGCTGTGGGCTTCGCCGCACGCCCCCTCGGCGCCCTGGTCTTCGGACACTACGGTGACCGTCTCGGCCGCAAGAAGCTGCTGGTGCTCAGCCTGCTGCTGATGGGCGGGGCGACGTTCGCGATCGGACTGCTGCCCACGCACGCGACGATCGGGTCCGCCGCGCCGGTCCTGCTCACCGTGTTGCGGCTGGTGCAGGGCTTCGCGCTGGGCGGTGAGTGGGGCGGGGCCGTGCTGCTGGTCTCGGAGCACGGGGACGCCCGCCGCCGGGGCTTCTGGGCCTCCTGGCCGCAGACCGGGGCACCGGCCGGGCAACTGCTGGCCACGGGGGTGCTCGCGCTGCTGACCGCCGTGCTGTCGGAGTCGGCGTTCATCTCCTGGGGCTGGCGGGTGCCGTTCCTGCTCTCCGGAGTGCTGGTACTGGTGGGGCTGTGGATCCGGCTCTCGGTGGACGAGTCACCGGTCTTCCAGCAGGCGCTGGCCAGCGCCGAACGCGCCCGTGCCGCCGGACGGGCTCCCGCCGCCGAGCAGACGCCACTCGTCGCCGTCATGCGCCACCACTGGCGCGATGTGCTGATCGCCATGGGCGCGCGGATGGCGGAGAACATCAGCTACTACGTGATCACCGCGTTCATCCTCGTCTACGCCACGGAACAGACCGGGCTCGGCAGACAACAGGCCCTGAACGCGGTCCTCATCGGCTCCGCCGTGCACTTCGCGGTGATCCCGCTGTGGGGCGCGCTCTCCGACCGGCTCGGGCGGCGGCCGGTCTATCTGATGGGCGCGGTCGGCGTCGGCGCCTGGATGTTCCCCTTCTTCTGGCTGATCGACGGCGGCGGGTTCGGTCCGCTGCTGCTCGCGGTGACCGTCGGACTGGTGCTCCACGGCGCGATGTACGCGCCCCAGGCGGCCTTCTTCTCGGAGATGTTCGCGACCCGGATGCGTTACTCGGGCGCGTCCATCGGCGCCCAGTTCTCCTCCGTCGCGGCCGGGGCGCCCGCGCCGCTGATCGCGACCGCGCTGCTGGCGGAGCATGACAGCGGCACGCCGATCGCGCTCTATGTGATGGCGGCCGCGCTGCTGACGGTCATCGCGGTCCTCTGTGCCCGTGAGACCCGGCACCGCGACCTGGCCACGATCGAGCCCAGCGGTGGCGGCGCGGAACCGACCGTATCCCCATCCCCGGAACCGGTCCGCGACGGGCTGACGGCGGGGTGACGACCGGCTGACGGCGGCCCGGACCGCTCGGACCTCCAGGGCCGGTCCGCGACGGACCCGCGGCGGGACCGGCGGCGTCCCCGACCGCTCGGTCCCGGCCGTTCGGCCCCGGGCGTACGGGGGGTTCCGGCCCGGCCACCCCCGCTCGCGGCCCCGCCGGGACGCTCACCGCCCCCGCGCGTCCGGCAGCGGCCCGCCCGGCCCCGTCATCGTGTGCAGCCGCAGGGCGAGCTGGATCTCCAGTGCCCGGCCCGGGGACTGCCAGTCCCGCCCCAGCAGCTGGCCCACCCGGTCGATCCGCTGCGCGACCGTGTTCACATGCACATGGAGGACGTCCTTGGTCCGCAGGGGGCTCATTCCGGTGGCGAAGTACGCCTGGAGCGTGGCCACGAGCCGGGTTCCCCGGCGCTCGTCGTACGCGAGGACCGGTCCGATCGTCCCGCGTACGAAACCCTCGACATCCCGTCCGTCCGCCAGCAGCAGCCCCAGGAAACCCAGTTCACCGGCGGCCGTGCCCTCCCCGGCGCGGCCCAGCAGCCGCAGCGCCTCCAGACAGCGCAGGGCCTCGGCGTAACCGTCACCGACGGCGTGGGCGCGGGCGGCGGGCGAGGCCACCACCGCCGAGGCCCCGACGGTCACGGGCACGCGCAGGCTCGCGGTGAGATCGGCGGCGGTACGGCGGGCCAGTGCCGTCGTGCTCTCGCCGGGCGCCAGCGGGAGGAGCAGCACGGCGCCGCCGTCGCGCGCGGCGGCGAGCCCCCGCGAGGTGGCGGCGAGATGGGAGGCGGCCGACCACAGCCGTCGCCCCTGGCTGCCGTCCGTGCTCGCCGCGTGCTCTGTGCTCTCCGCGCTCTCCGCGTGCTCTGCGTGCTGGGTGTGCTCTGTGTGCTCCGCCTGCCCGATATGCGCGGCGAGCACCGCGTGCGGCGCGTCGAGGTCGGCGCCGACGCGGCGGGCGCGCTCGCGGACCAGGCCCGGGGCCCGGTCGGGCGCGTCCAGCAGATCGTCCAGGAGTTCGCCCCGCACCCGCTGTTCGGCCTCACCCGCGCTGCGGCGGGCGAGGAGCAGCAGCGAGGTCACCATCGCCGCGCGTTCCAGGGTGCGGCGGTCGACCGGGTCGAGCCGGGGGCGTCCGCGCAGCACGAGCGCGCCGAGCCGTTCGCCGCCCGCGCTGACCTCGGCGACCCAGTCCCGCCCATGGCGCACCGCACGGCCCCGCGCGGAGTCTCCGCCACCGCCGTCCCCGATGCCGTCGCCGCCGTCGCCGTCCTCGGTGCCGCCGTCCCGGGTGGGCGGGTGCTCGGTGAAGGTGACCTCGCCGCCGAGGACCCCGGCGACCGCCTCGGTCACCTCCGGCACCCCACCGCCGCGCAGGACGAGTTCGGTGAGCCGGTCATGGACGTCGAAGGCGCGCTCGATGACCAGGCCCCGGTCGCGCACGATCTCGTTGGCGCGCTCCAGCCGGGAGAGCGCCTCGCGGGTCTCGGCCAGCAGCCGGGCGGTGTCCAGGGCGACGGCGGCGTGTGCCGCGAAGGAGCCGAGGAGGGCGATCTGGTCCCGGCCGAAGACCCGGGTGTGCCGGTCGGCGGCGAACAGGACGCCGATGACCGCGCTGCCGAGGGTGAGCGGCACCCCGAGGATGGCGACCAGGCCCTCGTCCCGTACTCCCGCGTCGATCGCGTCGGTGTGCTGGAAGCGGTCGTCGGCGAAGTAGTCCGCCGTCACATACGGGCGGGCCGTCTGCGCCACCAGACCGCCCAGGCCCTCACCCATCCCCAGGCGCAGTTGCTGGAAGCGGGCCGCGACCGAACCCTCGGTGACCCGCATATAGGTGTCACCCGCGACCGGGTCGTTGAGGCTGAGATAGGCCACCTCGGTCCCCAGCAGCGAGCGGGCCCGGCGCACGATCGCCCGCAGCACCGCGTCGAGGTCGCGCAGCCCGGCGAGATCGTGGGCGGTGGCGTAGAGCGCGGACAGCTCGGCCTCACGGCGGCGGCGTTCCTCCAGCTCGGCCCGGACCCCCAGCGCGAGCCGGCGGCTCCGCTCCAGGGCGGCCAGGGTGGCCTCGTCCGCGCCGTCGGCGCGGGCCAGCAGCCCGGGCCGGTCGTAGGCCTCGGCTGCGGCGCCGCGCGCCAGCAGCTCCAGGTACTCCAGACTCAGCGCGGTGTGATCATCGAGGTGGGGCATGTCTGGACGTTAGTGCGCGGTCCAGCCTCCGTCGAGGACGAGCGAGGTACCCGTGACGAACGACGCCTGCGGCGAGCAGAGGTAGCAGACCGCCTCGGCGACCTCGGCCGCGTCCAGCAGCCGCTTGACGGCGGTGTCCCGCAGCAGCACCTCGGTCAGCACCCGCTCCTCGGGGATGCCGTGGGCGGCGGCCTGGTCGGCGGTCTGCCGCTCCACGATGGGGGTGCGCACATAGCCGGGACTCACACAGTTGGAGGTGACGCCGTGCGGCGCGCCCTCCAGGGCGGCGGTCTTCGACAGGCCCTCCAGCCCGTGCTTGGCGGCCACATAGGCCGACTTGTAGGGCGAGGCGCGCAGCCCGTGGACGGACGATATGTTGACGATCCGGCCCCACTCCTGACCGTACATATGCGGCAGTGCCCCTCTGATCAGCCGGAACGGCGCTTCGAGCAGCACGGT
The DNA here is from genome assembly GCF_042800315.1 of Streptomyces sp. NPDC057638. Classification (NCBI taxonomy): domain Bacteria; kingdom Bacillati; phylum Actinomycetota; class Actinomycetes; order Kitasatosporales; family Streptomycetaceae; genus Streptomyces; species Streptomyces sp. NPDC057638. The sequence goes on along the minus strand of NZ_JBHVHF010000008.1, from coordinate 29,500 downwards.
CAGCATGGTGTGGAAGACCTCGGGCGGGAACTCCTCCAGGGGACTGACCCGCTGGAACCCGGCGTTGTTGACGAGGACGTCGACACCGTGGGCGGCCGCTTCGGCCGCCGCGAGATCGGTGAGGTCCAGTACGAGCGGTTCGATGCTCCCGGCGGCCGTCGCCGGAAGTGTGAGGGCGGCCAGCCCGGCGGCGTCCCGGTCGACCGCCCTGACCCGGGCGCCCGCCTCCGCGAGCCGCAGGGCGCAGGCCCGGCCGATACCGCTGGCGGCGCCGGTGACGAGGGCGGTACGGCCGTGGAGGTCCAGGGCGAGCGGAGCGGGTGGAGTGGACATGTGCCGCATCGTAGGGAGCGCCGGGGTCCACGCTGATGGGGGTGTGCCCCACAGAAGGCGCGCCTGCTGTGGTGTCGGCCGCCATGGACCACGGGAGGCGTGACCACACGGGTCTGGCGGGTCAGGCGCGGGGCCCGGGGTCGGCGGACATGGCCGCGCGGGTCTGGCGGGTGGCCCGGCGGTCGGCGGGAACGGACAGAGGCGCGGGGCCCGGGTCCGGCGGACATGACCAGGCGGGTCTGGCGAACGCGGCGCGATCCACCCCGGCCACAGGACGCGGCGCGGTCACCCCGGGTCCGACGGAGACACTCACCCCGGTCCACCGGTCCACCGGTCCACCGGTCCACCGGTCCGTATCGGACCACTCTCGTTCCTCACTGAACCATCGGTCAGGACGAACCGTGGTCATCTGTGTCACGGCCTCCGGTCGTGCGCCCGGTGCGGGGTCCCGGGTGTCACGGCGTCTGACCAGCGGCGTTCAGACGCCGGGTAGTGAACGGCGCCCACCTGGATCGAGGAGTGAGACACGTATGGCGTCAGAACTGAGACAGGGTGGTGACCGGACGGGGCGAGGGCGGGCCGTACCGGCCGTCCGGTTCACCGACCGGATCAGGGACGGCATGAGTTTCCGCCGGGATCAGCTGGCCTTCCTCCAGTGGGCGGCCAGGACCCACGGGGACGTCCTGCGGTTCCGGATCTTCGGCATCCCGATGATCATGCTCAACCATCCGGACGACATCTACCGGGTACTGGTGGAGAACCGGGCCAACTATGACAAGGACGCGCTGCTCTACCGGCTGGTGCGACCGGTGCTGCGGGACGGGCTGATCGGCACGCCCGGCGGGGAGCTGTGGCAGCGTCAGCGCAGGCTGATGCAGCCCTCCTTCCGGCCCGCCGTCGTCGCGCGGTTCGCCGCGACGATGACCGACGAGACCACCCGGATGCTGGACCGCTGGGAGCGCGACCGTCCCCGGGGCGCCGTGATCGACGTCCACCGGGAGTTCGGCGAGCTGGCGCTGCGTATCGTCAACCGGTCCCTGTTCAGTGCCAGGGTCGGGGAGGCGGCGCGGGACTTCGCCGACGCCTTCACCGAGGCCAACGACATCCTCGGCCGCTTCTTCACCTTCCCGTTCCCGCCGCTGTCGGTGCCCACCCCCGCCCATCGCCGACTGCGGCGGGCCATCGACCGGATGGACTCCTTCATCGCCTCGTTCGTCCACCGCCGTGCCGCCGGGCGCGCGGGGACGCCCTCCGCTGACCACTCCAGCACCCCCCAGCCCCCCGAGCCGAACGAGGCCGCCGAGGCGCCGGATCTGCTCGGTCTGCTGATGGACGCCGTCGACGAGAACGACGGCTCGCGGATGGCGGCGGAACAGCTCCACCACGAGGTGCTCAACCTGGTCGTGGGCGCCTACGAGACCACCACCAACGCGCTCTCCTGGATCTTCTGGCTGCTCGCCGGCCACCCGGAGGAGGCGCGCAGGCTCACCGAGGAGGCCGATCTGGCGCTCGGCGGACGGGTGCCGGGGTTCGAGGACATGGCGCGGACCCCGTACGCGCGCTGGGTGGTCGAGGAGACCTTACGTCTGTACTCGCCCGCCTGGCAGTTCATGCGGCGCGCCAAGGGGCCCGACACCATCCGGGGCTACGACGTGCCCGCCCACGCCAACATCTACCTCAACAGCTATGTCCTGCACCGCCACCCCGACCTCTGGGACGACCCCGACTCCTTCCGCCCCGAACGGTTCGCACCCGGGCGCTCCGAGGGCCGTCATCGCCATGCGTATATGCCCTTCGGCGGCGGGGAGCGGATCTGCATCGGCCAGCACTTCGCGCTCACCGAGCTCCATCTCGTCCTGGTCACCATCGTCCAGCGCTTCCGCTTCACCCTGCCGTCCGGACGTTCCCGGGTACGGCCCCGACCACTGATCACCCTCCATCCCGACGGCGGCGTCCCGCTGGAGGTGTGGCCGCGATGAGCAGCCACTGCGACGACGACGGCGCCCTGTCCGGCGCTGACCGTCTCCTGTCGGGTGAGGGTGGTTCGTCGTCCGGCGGTGACCGTCTCCTGTCGGGTGAGGGTGGTTCGTCGTCCGGCGGTGACCGTCTTCTGCCGGGTGACGGCGGCTCATCGCCCCGCGCCGGCCGGCCCGGCGCGCGCCACGGCGACCCGCTCCCGCGCGCCGACCACCCCCCGGTGGGAGAGGGCGGCCGGGCCGACCGCCCCCCACCCCACCAGGGCCCCTCCTCGCTCCCGCAGCCGATCCGCTGCCCCTTCCCCTCCCGGATCAGTCCCTACGCCCGGCAGGCGGCCACCCATCTCGACGCCTGGGTGGCCCGCTTCGGCGTCGTACGTGAGCGGGTCGCCCGGGAGCGTTTCGAGCGGGCCGGGTTCGGTGAGTTCGCCGCTGTCACCTACCCCACCGCCGACCTGGAGTGTCTCTGTCTGATCGCCGACTGGTTCGGCTGGCTCTTCCTGGTGGACGACCAGCTCGACGACGGCCATGTCGGCCGTGATCTGACCGCCGCCCGCACCGCGGCCGCCACGCTTCTCGATGTCCTCGCCGGGCCCGGGACGCCGGTGCGGCCGGGCGAGTCCGGACCCCCGCTGCTGCTGGCCCTGCGTGATCTGTGGCACCGCACCGCGCCCCGGTGCGGACCGCGCTGGCGGGACCGGTTCACCCGTCATCTGACCGCCTGTCTCGACGCGGCCTGCTGGGAGGCGGCCAACCGGGTCGCGGGCGTGGTGCCCGGGGAGGCCGAGTACATCGAGCGGCGGCGGCACACCGGCGCCGTCTTCGTCTGCATGGACCTGATCGACGTCGTCACCGGTGCCGAGATACCCGATCACATCCATGCCGGCGAGGAGTTCCAGACCACCCTGTGCGCCGCCTCCGACGTCGTCGCCTGGACCAACGACTGGTACTCGTACGGCAAGGAGACCGCCCTGGGCGAGTACCACAACCTCGTCACCGTGGTCGCCACCGCGCGGGGGCTGACCCGCCGGGAGGCCATGGACCACACGGCCGACGCCATCGCCGCCCAGACCCGCCGGTACCGGCTGCTGCGCCAGCGGCTGCTGACCGTCTTCCCCGGGCACCGCGCGGCTCTCGTCCGCTGTCTCGCGGGCATGGAGTCCTGGATGCGCGGCAACCTCGACTGGTCCCGCGCCACCCTGCGGTACGCGGAGCGCGAGCGAGGCGTCCCGGCCTATCTGGAACCGACTCTCGCCTCTCTGGATCCGACACCCGGCGGCCAGGAACCGACCTTCCACGGCCTGGAACCGACCCTCCACGGTGGGGAACCGACCTTCCACGGCCTGGAACCGACCTTCCACGGTGGGGAACCGTCCCTCGGCCGTGGGAGCGCCGCCGACCGGGGAGAGCCTGACGCGTCGGGCCGGGGCGGACCGCGCGACGGCACCCGGACCCGCGTCGGCCTCCCCGTACGCCGTACCGCCCCCGACGCCGCCCGCCCCGTCTCCGGCCCTCATCCCTCCTCCGGCCCCGCCTGCGATGACGCCATGGGCCGACAACCGAACGGAAGGTGAGCCGTGTCCGCGCCCGTCCCGCGACCCCGGGAGATCCCCACCGTCCGGCCCGCCCGGCTCCGCGCCGACCGGGTCAGCTTCCGGGGCGACCAGATCCGCTACCTCGAACGCGCCGCCGCCGAGCACGGCGACATCTTCCGCTTCCGGCTGCTCGGCGCGCCCGTCATCGTGCTGAACAACCCCGACCACATCCACGAGGTCCTCGTCGGTCACCGGCACAACTACGACAAGGAGGTGCTCCTGTACCGGCTGGTCCGCCCGGTGCTACGCCAAGGGCTGATCACCAACCCCGGCGGCGCGTTCTATCTGCGGCAGCGGCGGATGATGCAGCCCGCCTTCAGGCCCGCCGCGATCCGGCAGTTCACCGATGCCATGACCGGGGAGACCCGGCGGATGCTGGACCGCTGGGCCGACGCCCTCGCGCCGGGCCAGAGCGCCGACCTCAGCCAGGAGTTCAGCGAACTGGCGCTCCACATCGTCACCCGTACGCTCTTCAGCGCCCAGGTCGGCGAGACCGCCCGGCGGTTCGCGGCGGCGTTCACCGAGGCCAATGACATCCTCGGCCGGTTCTTCCGGTTCCCGTTCCCGCCGCTGTCGGTGCCCACGCCCGAACATCTGCGGCTGCGCCGGGCCATCCGCCGTATGGACGACTGTGTCTCCGCCTTCGTCCACCGGGCCGAGGCGCCGGGGGAGCGGATCGACCTCCTCGGGATCCTCAAGAACGCCGTCGATGAGACCGACGGCCGGGGCATGGACCTCGAACAGCTCCACCACGAGGTCCTCAATATCGTCGTCGGTGCCTATGAGACCACCACCAACGCCATGGCCTGGACCTTCTACATCCTCGCGGCGCGGCCGGAGATCGAGGCCCGGCTCCACGAGGAGCTGGAGACCGTCCTCGCCGGACGCCCGCCGGCCTTCGAGGACCTGACCCGGGCCCCCTACGCCCGCCGGATCGTCGAGGAGACCCTGCGGATGTACTCGCCCGCGTGGCAGTTCATGCGCAGGGCCCGGGAGGAGGACACCGTCGGCGGCTACCGCGTCCCCGCCGGGGCCAACATCTACATCAACTCCTATCTGCTCCACCGTCACCCCGGCTACTGGGAGCGCCCCGCCGTCTTCGACCCCGACCGCTTCGCCCCCGGACGGCTCACCGAGCGCCAGCGCCATGCCTATATGCCCTTCGGCGCGGGTGAGCGGATCTGCATCGGCCAGCACTTCGCCCTCGCCGAGCTCCAACTGGTGCTGATGACCATCGCCCAGCGCCACTGCTTCACCCGGCCGCCTGGCCAGCCCCCCGTCGTACCCCTGCCCCTGACCACGCTCCACCCGGGGGACGGGGTCACCCTGCGTGTCTGGCCGCGCGCCGAGCGGGCGGCCGGGCCAGGAGAGCCGAGAGAGCCGAGTCAGCCAGCGGAGCCGTCGGAGTCCGGGGCGCCGAGTCAGTCAGCGGAGCCGTCGGAGTCAGGGGAGGCGAGTCAGCCAGGGGAGCCGGAGGAAGCAGGGGAGCCGAGGCGGCCAGTGGAGTCATGGGAGGAGCGCGGATGACCACCGTCGACCCCACCGGGAAGGGGCCGTCCCCCGAACCGGCGCGGACCAGCGCGCGAACCCCCGGACCCCCGGACCCGGCCCCGCGAGCCCTGAGCGCCCCGGACCCGGCCCCGCGAGCCCTGAGCGCCCCGGACCCGGCCCCGCGAGCCCCCGACGCCCCCGGCACCCCCATTCCCCATGCCACGGACGCCGCCACGAGGAAGTCCGCCCCCGGCCGGCGGCGCGGCCGCTGGGCCCGGCGGGCCTGTGTGGCGCTCGGACCGCTGTACATCAAGGTCGGGCAGATCCTCGCCACCCGCTCCGACTGGCTGCCCCCCGGTGCCGTCGACGAACTGCGCACCCTCCAGGACCGGGGCCGGGCCATGGGCCCGGCGGGCGTCACCCGCGCCCTGCGGCGCCACTACGGAAGGCCCCTCACGGACGTCTTCGCCTCCTTCGACCCGGTCCCCGTCGCCAGCGCCTCCATCGCCCAGGTCCACCGCGCCACCCTCCCCGACGGCACCCGGGTCGCCGTGAAGGTCGTCAAACGGGGGGTCCCCACGGCCCTCCGTACCCACCTCGCCCTGCTGACCGCCCTCGTCCGCGCCGCGCACACCCTGCTGCCGCCGCTGCGCCCGCTGCGGATGCCCTCCCGTGTCGCCGAGGTGACCCGGCTGCTGGGCGACCAGCTCAGCATGACCACCGAACTGGCCAACATGACGACCGTCGCCGCGAACTTCGAGAACCATCCGTTCGTCACCGTGCCGCGCGCCTTCCCGGAGCTGAGCGGTGAGCGCGTGCTCGTCATGGAGTACGCGGAGGGGATCCCGGGCGGCGACTTCCACCGGGTCGACCTGGACCGCGCCGAGCTGGCCCGCAGGCTCCAGGACATCCTCCTGACCATGCTCTACCTGGACGGTGTCGTCCACGGGGACCTCCACCCCGGCAATGTCCTGCTCAGCCCGGACGGCCGCTTCACCCTGCTCGACTTCGGCATCACCGCCTCGTACACCCCGGCGGAGACATGGGGGCTGGTCTCCTTCAACCGCGCCGCCACCCAGCACGAGTGGGACCTCGCGGTGCGCCGCTTCACCGACCACTTCGTCCTCGCCGACGGGGATCCGATGGCCAGCCCCGGCTACGCCGACCAGCTGCGCGCCGTCTTCGTCCACCACTTCCACACCGTCTCCGACCGCTGGTCGGGCGCGGCCTTCTTCCAGGACGTCAACCAGGTGCTGCGCCGCCATGGCGCCGCCTACACCACCGCGTACACCAAGGGCGAACTGGCCATGCTCTCCTGCGAGGGGTACATGGCCCAGATCGACCCCACGATGGACATCTGGGCGAACACCCGCCGCTTCGCGGACCGTTACTCGCCTGCCCTGCGGGGCCCGCTGAAGGAGCGGTTCGACCGGCACTTCGCCGCCACCACGCCCACCTCGCTCGCGCTGCGCGACCGGGCCCGCGCCCATCTGATCGCCCCGACCCATCTGGACCGCTACGCCTCCCCCAGCCCCTATCCGCTCTTCATCGCCGGGGCCAGCGGCTCCCGGCTGACCGACGTCGACGGCAACGAGTACATCGACCTCGGCGGCGGCGGCGGACCCGCGCTTCTGGGCCGGGGGCACCCCGTCGTCCGGGAGGCCCTGATCCGCGCCGCCGCCACCAGCAACCTCAACGTCATCGGTCATGAGGCCGAGGTGGAGCTGGCCGAACTCCTCGTCGACGCCTTCCCCGCGGCCGAGCGGGCGATCCTCGCCAACTCCGGCACCGAGGCGTCGCTGCACGCCATCCGGCTCTGCCGGGCCCACCGCCCCCGCTCCCGGCTCATCGCCAAACACGAGGGCCACTTCCACGGCTTCGCCGACCCCGTCTCCGTCAGCTCCTGGTTCCGGGTGGCGGGACCGCCGCACGCCCCCGAGCCGATCGCGGGCTCCCCGGGTACCTCCGGCGCCGTCGTCCGCGACACCCTGGTCCTCCAGGCGGGCGACCCGCACAGCCTCGACCGGCTGCGCGGGCACGCCGCCGACATCGCCGGGGTCCTGATCGAACCGATGACCATCACCGCCGAAGGAGCCGACCCCGGCTATCTGCGCGCGCTGCGCGGACTCTGTACGGAGCTGGGCATCCCGCTCGTCTTCGACGAGGTGGTCACCGGCTTCCGGGTCGCGTACGGAGGGATCCAGACGCGCACCGGCATCGCGCCCGACCTGACCGTGCTCGGCAAGGCGATCGGCGGCGGCCTGCCCTGTGGCGCGGTGGTCGGCACCGCCGAGCTGACCGAGTACGGGCGAGGGAGCGGCGACCCCTTCAGGGACGCCGAGGAACGGGCCTTCCTCGGCGGCACCATGAGCGGCAATCACGTCACCTGTGTCACCGGGCTCGCCGCCCTGCGTCAGCTGCGCGACCACCCGGCCCTCTACACCGAACTCGACCGGCGCACCGACCTGCTGGCACGCGGGCTGCGCCAGGCCGCCGACGCCCACGGGGTGCCGCTCGTGCTGCGCGCCTACCACTCCATCTTCGCCCTCGCCTTCACCCACCGGCGGCTGCGGACCTTCCGGGACCGGCTGCACGGACTGGACTACCGGGCGACGGCCGCACTCGCCTACTGGATGCGGACCCAGGGGGTCTATCTGCCGGAGCTGCACGCCTTCCTGCTCTCCACCGCGCACACCGACACCGATGTGGAGCAGGTCGTGACCGCCTTCGACCGGTCCCTGGGGGAGATGCGGGAGGCGGGCCTGTTCACGCGGTGACACCCCGCCCCCGTCCCGCGCCTGCCCCGCGCCCATGGCACCCGGACGACCGGCCCACCGCACGGACCCCGCCCCTGACCACCCGACCACCCGGCCACCCGCCCCACCCTCGCCGACCCACCACCCTTCCTGACCGACGACGGAGTCCTCATGAACGATCTCTCCCGGACGTACGCCGCCGTGCCCGCGTCCGCCGACACCGGACAGTTCTACGACGACCACCTGGACCTCGTCGGCGGCGCCGCCGACGGCAACATCCACGCGGGCTACTGGGAGAGCGAGTCCGACCTCAGTCCGCTCCCCACGGCGGCCGACCGGCTGACCGACCTGGTGGCGCGGCGGCTGGCCCCCGGCGCCGGGAGCCATCTCCTGGACGTGGGGTGCGGCACCGGCCGTCCCGGGCTGAGGATCGCCGCCGCCACGGGGGCCCGGGTGACGGGCGTCACCATCAGCCGCCAGGAGAGCGAGCTGGCGCAGTCCCGGGCCGAGGAGTCCGGCCTCGCCGGTCAGGTGGAGTTCCGCCGCGCGGACGTCCTGGACCTGCCCTTCAACGACGCGGTCTTCGACGGGGGATGGGCGATCGAGTGCCTGATGCATATCGCCGACCGGGGGCGCGCCCTGGCCTGTGCCGCCAGGACCCTGCGGCCCGGCGCCCGGCTGGTCGTCGCCGACGTGCTGCTGCGGCGCCCGGTGACGGGGGAGACCGCCGCCTTCGTGGCCACGATGTGCGAGGCGTTCCAGGCGCCGTCGCTGCCCGGCCCGGAGGAGTACCGGGAGGCGGTACGGGACGCCGGGCTCCATCTGGTGGAGTTCACCGACATCGGGGAGCGGGTCCGGCGCACGTACGCCGCGTACGGCGAGGCCCTCAGGGCGGCGGCACCGCAGGGCAGTGAGGATCCCTTCCTGCTGGCCGCCGAGGCCCTGCCGCGCTTCGGCGCCCTGCCCGAGATCGGTTATGCCCTCCTCATCGCCCAGCGCCCCGGCCGGTGATCCCACCCCGAACGCGCTCCGGCCCGTCCGGGCCTCCCGTCGTGCGGGCGGTCAGCCCAGGCGCGGGGCGTGCGACACACACCCGGGCGGTGACGGCACGGCTGGCGCCGCGCCGCGGAGCAGGGACCGGTGCGGCCGCCGGGACGGGAGCGAAGGGGGTGCTCGGCCGGTCCTCCGAGGGGCGGGTCCCGGGCGTGAGGAGTATTCTGGTCACGACTGTCCTGTCTTCAACCATCTGGTCGGTCCCGTGTTCGACCACCGGGTCCCGGGACGTCGTTCCGGCCCGGTGCGGGAGGTCACCATGGACGTACTCGTCCTCATCGGCCGCATTCTCTTCGTGCTCCTCTTCCTCAACTCCGGCGTCGGGCATCTCACCCAGGCCAAGGCGATGTCCGGCTACGCGGCCGCCAAGGGTGTTCCCGCCCCCACGCCCGCCACCGTGGGCAGTGGAGTGCTCCTGCTGGCGGGTGGGATCAGTGTGCTCCTCGGGATCTGGGCGGATCTGGGGGCGCTGCTCCTCGCCGTCTTCCTCTTCCCGACGGCGCTGCTGATGCACGCCTTCTGGAAGGAGAGCGACGGCCAGGCCCGGCAGATGGAGATGATCAACTTCTGGAAGGCCATCTCGCTGGGCGGCGCCTGTCTGATGCTCCTGGCCTTCTTCTCCTACGCCGGGCATGATCTCGGGCTGACGATCACCGGTCCGCTCTTCTCCATCCGCTGAGCCCCCGGACCACGGCAACGCGCGGAACACCACGGGGACTCACGGCCCGCGCGTCCCCAGCCACGCGCCCCGAGGCCTCCCGGAGCCGCTGGGGAGAAGCGTGTAGAACGGCCGCATCCGACGGCCGACACGGCACGAGCCTGGGTCGCCGACCGCTCGGCTTTCTCCAGAGGCGACGGAGTCGGACCCGCCCCGCCCACTGGAGGCGCACCATGACAAGTTCGACGAGTCGTCCCCGCCTGCGCGGGGGTGGAACCGGGAACCACTCCGGTCGAGGCTGGCTCGGCTACATCGGTGGGCCGCTGAGCTCGATGGCGAACAGCCGTAACCCAAGAGCACCTACGCCGCTCCTGGTGCTGGCGGACCAGGCGCGGATGGACGAAAACGTTCACCGACCTGCGGCTCTGCGCGGCCATTGTCGACCGTCCGACGTTCAACGGCGCGATCATCCAGACCGGGACCGAGTCCTACCGGCTTGCCCGCACACGGGCTCAGGCCGGACAAGCCCAGGCCGGCTGACCGGGCGCCGGACGGGAGGGGCCGCCCGATAGCCAGCCCGGCCGAGAGCCGGAACGACCGGTCAGGGGTGACTGAAGGTCATCGCCTCAGGAGACGCCGAAGGCGCCCTTCTTCGGCCAGCTCGCTGCCCCCGCGAGCTGGCGGGGCAGGGCACCCGTCCCCCGGATGACCTGTGCGATATCCCCCGGGTTGCTCTGAGCGTCGCTGAGTCCTCAAACCTCGTGGCCAGGGGGTTCGTCCTGCGCTCAGGCGGAGGCTTGGGTCAGGAGGGTGAGGTCTTCGCCGGTCAGGTCCAGGTCCGCCATCGCGAGCAGGGCGGGGAGCCGTTCGGGGGTGCGGGCGCTGGCGAGTGGGGCGGTGACCGTGGGGCGGGAGGCAAGCCAGGCGAGGGCGACTGCCGCGAGGTCGGTGCCGTGGTCTGCGGCGACGGTGTCGAGTGCGGCCAGGACTCGCTGGCCGCGTTCGGTGTCCAGATGAGCCGCCGCCATACCGGAGCGGGTGCTGTCCACGGTGGCCCCGGGGCGGTACTTGCCGGTGAGGAATCCGGCTGCGAGCCCGAAGTAGGGCACGGCGGCGATACCGGCCCGGGCGGCGGTGTCCTGGAGCGGGCCCTCGTAGGTGTCACGGGAGACCAGGTTGTACTGCGGCTCCAGCACGGAGTAGCGGGTCAGGCCCTCGCGGTCGGCGAAGTCCAGCGACTCCTGGAGGCGTTCGGGCGTCACGTTGGACGCGCCGACCGCGCGGATCTTCCCCGCGCGCACCAGGCCGTCGAGTGCGGTGACGATCTCCTCGACGGGGACGGAGGGATCGTCGTAGTGGGTGTAGTAGAGGTCGATGTGATCGGTGTTCAGCCGCTTCAGTGATGCCTCGGCCGCCGCCTTGATGGTGGTGGCGGAGAGTCCCTGGTAGTCGGGGTGGGCGCCGCCTTTGGTGGCGACGACGATGTCGGAGCGGTTGCCACGCGCGGTGAGCCACTGACCGATCAGGCTCTCCGATTCACCGCCTCGATGGCCCTCCACCCAGAAGGAGTATTCGTCGGCGGTGTCGACGAAATTGCCCCCCGCCGCGGCGTACGCGTCGAGGACGTCAAAGGTGGCTGACCTGTCGGCGGTCCAGCCGAAGACATTGCCACCTAGGTGTATTGCCCCGGGAGGTTGTGGTCGGGTGAGGCAGGTCTCGGCTGACGTGCCTTGATATGGGTGAGGGCCTTCCGGTTCGGTGTGGATTGCGACGTCTACACCGAGTGACAGAAGGCCCTCATGCCCCACCGTAATGCACCTCTGACCGAGACCGGACGTCTGCGTCTGGCCCGCTGTGTGGTCGAGGACGGCTGGCCTCTCCGGCGGGCCGCCGAGCGCTTCCAGGTCTCGCCCACCACCGCCGGGCGGTGGGCCGCCCGCTACCGGGCCCTGGGCGAGGCGGGCATGCGCGACCGGCCCTCCCGCCCGCACCACAGCCCCCCCCGGCCCCCGGACCACACCGAGCGCCGGATCATCAAAGTCCGCGTCCTGCGCCGCTGGGGCCCCGCCCGCATCGCCCACCACCTGGGCCTGGTCCCCTCCACCGTCCACCGGGTCCTGACCCGCTACCGCCTCGCCCGCCTGACCCATCTCGACCGCGCCACCGGACACGCCGTACGCCGCTACGAACGCGACCGCCCAGGCGAACTGATCCACGTCGACATCAAGAAACTCGGCAACATCCCCGACGGCGGCGGCCACAAGGCCCTCGGCCGCCAAACAGGCCGACGAACCCGCTCCGGAGCCGGCTACAGCTACATCCACACCGCCGTCGACGACCACTCCCGCCTCGCCTACAGCGAAATCCTCACCGACGAGAAGAAGGACACCGCCACCGCCTTCTGGACCCGCGCCCAGGCGTTCTTCACCCAGGCGGGCATCACCGTCGAACGCGTCCTGACCGACAACGGAGCCTGCTACAAGTCCCACGCCTGGCGCGACACCCTCGCAGCAGCCGGGATCACCCACAAGCGAACCCGGCCCTACCGCCCCCAGACCAACGGCAAAGTCGAACGCCTGAACCGCACCCTGCTGGAGGAATGGGCCTACGCCCGCCCCTACCACTCGGAGACCGAACGACGGGCAGCGTTCCCGCAATGGCTGCACACCTACAATCACCACCGCGGACACACCGCACTCGCAGGCAAACCACCCGCCAGCCGCGTCCCCAACCTCACAGGGCAATACAACTAGCGAGCGCGCGCCGTTCACAGGACATCATCAGCACCCAGAAACTGATCAAGGAATGCGACGCCCAGCTCCGCCGCGGCACGACCGCGCCCGTGCTGCGCCAGACCCGCGACGCCGCTGAGCAGTGGGTCCGGAAACAGATCAAACTCCTGGAAAGCCACAGGGAAGCCACCAAGCGGCCACCCTGGACGGACAGGACCGCTTCCCGGCCCACTCCCACGTCACGGCCCCGGGAGCCCTCGTGCAGAAGCCCGACAAGAGGCAGGGTGTGTACTTGGCGGAGCTGGAGACCGCCGAGCACCAGGAACGCTTCGGCGATGTCTGGGCGCTGCTCAGATCAGGAGGTTTTGAAGATCCCCGGCAGCGTCAGGCTCCATTACCCGCTCTTCCCAGTGTCCTGGCCGTCACCTGTGCGCTCAGCGTCCCTGTCCGAGGCACGTGCCGCCAGGGCATCTCGGATGGTGTCCTCGCGGATGACACGGAGGAAGGGGATCAGCAGCAGGGCACAGGCCAGTGAGGCGAGGGCGAAGACCGGGCGTGCACCGGCGGTTTGTGCCAGTAATCCGGCCATGACGGCCCCCAGGGGCATGCCACCCCAGGCGATCAGACGGCTCGCGCTGGAGACCCGGCCGAGCAGTTCATCGGGGATCAGCTGCTGGCGCAGGGTAACCACGGTGACATTCCACAGGCCGCCGCCGAACCCACCCAGAAACGTGGCCGGGCCGATGAGCCACACTTCGGAGGTGAGTGCCGGAGTTCCGAGCATGACCACTCCGGTGGCCACATCCACGGCCAGAAGATTGCGGGTCCCCAGGGCGCGCCGGACGTGACCAGCGCTGAGCGAGCCCACGACGCCGCCGAGCGCGAGGGCGGTCAGCAGCAGGCCGTACCCGGTGCCGCTCAGCCCCATCGGCCCAGGGGAGACCGCGTACAGCACGAGGACCGCGCTCCAGGCGCTCCAGGCGCCCGCCATCACACAGACCATGACGGCGAGGTTCCTCAGCAACCGGTGGCGGCGCAGAAACCGCAGGCCCTCGACGAGTTCTTCGCGTAGAGGGCGATTCTCCACCGGGCTTTCGCCGACCCGCCGCCGGGGGTCGTAGCGGCCCCGGAAGAGCAGCATCAGGGCCCCCGCCGCGAGGAGATAGACGCCCGCCGCGCTCAGGGTGGCGGTGACGGCCCCGGCCGCGATGAGCAGACCTCCCAGCGGGGGGCCGACGAATTCGTTCAGAGCCGAGCGGGTGCTCTCCAGACGGGAGTTGGCCCCGTCCAGCCGGTTCTGCGACACGACCGCGGGCAGTACGGCGGTGGTCCCGAGGTCCGCCACCAGTTCCGCCGTCGCCAGCAGGAAGGCCACTGCGTACAGGGTTGTGAGCGAGGCCACATCCCCAGCTACGGCGAGCGCCAGCAGCCCTAGCGCGAACACCCGCGTCAGATGGGCCAACAGGATCAGCCGACCCCGGTCTACCCGGTCGACATAGACTCCGATCAGCAGGGTAAAGAGCACATACGGCATGGTCTGCGCCCATTTCAGCCCGGCCACCAGACCGGGGGACGAGGTCAAGGTGAGGGCCAGCAGCGGAAGCATGATGACGATCAGGCCGTCGGCCAGGCTGCTCAGGGTATAGCTGGTCCACAGGCCCGTGAAGTCACCTTGCCCGGATCTCGATGGCTTCCTGCTCACCTTGGGCGCCTCCTTGAACGGCGCCTCGCGCCACGGACGTTTATACGGAGATGACCGCCTCTGAACGTCCGGAGGCGGTCATCGGCTCTGGCGAACAGCCCGGTCAACAGAGCAGGGCACAGGTGGCGCGGGTGAAGGTCTCTTTGCCGTGGGCGCGCACGGTGTGGGCGAAGGCGGCCCGGTGGTTGGCAGGCGCTGGCACGGTCCCCTGCGAGGTCATACCGAGGGGGGCGAGGGTGGCACGGGTCTGTTCGCCAACGCACATAACGCCTTTGTTGGCGAGGATGACCTCAGAGATCCGGCCGCCCATGCCGTCGAGCGAGCCGCCCGACCAGGTGGAGACCTTGTAAGAGCCTTCTTCGGCCTGCTCGAAGAAGCGGATTTCCGCGGAGCTCTCACTCTCCGTGAGAAGGACAAATATCCGGCGATTCGAGAGATCCATGTCCAGGCCGTCCATCTTGTTAAGGATGGCCTCGGGGTCGCCGTAGAAGTCGTGCACCTCCGGCGTCCAGGAGTACATGGCGCATGGGTCGGAGTTCTTCGCTGCGGCTGTCCGAGCTGTCGCTTGCACCGATGTGGTCAAGGTGAGCCCCAATCGACGGGTGCCGGTTCTAGGCACCGAAAGGCGAGTGTTTCGCGGTGTCATGCTTGTCGGAAACCGTGGAGTTGGGAACACAGCAAACGAGTCATCCTGATGGGCCAACTCCGGTTGGAAGAAACTCTGACCCGCCCCCCGTCTACCCGGCCGAGAACCGTCCGCTCGCGAAGGCCGTCCTGGGCGCGGGCGGGACGCTGCTGAGCTAGTTCTGGCCCACCAGGCCCGGCGAAGTACACCTTCACCCGCCGTAACGTCGTCACCTCCGGCACCAACTTGGGCAGCGTCGTCATTGAGGTCGCACGCACCTCAGGAGCCAAAATGCAGGCTCGCCTGGCCGCCGAGCACCACAAGCTCGTCTTCCTCATCCGCTCTCTCGCCGACACCCAGCCCTAGGCCCAGAGAATGCTCGACGAGGACCGGGCGATCCTGGTCACCGCCTCCAGCAACATCACCAACCGTCCGCTTCAGCCCGGCGCAGACCTGGCGTCTCCTGCACCAGACGGGCTGGAGCGTGCAGGTCCCGCAGCGTCGGGCCGCCGAGCGCGACGAGAACGCGGTGGCCACCCGGGTCGGGAAGACCTGGCCGAGCGTGGAAAGACAGTGAGGGACCAGGATGCGTGGCTGTGCTTCGCGGACAAGTCGGGGCAGGTGATCCGGCCGCCGAGAGCACGGACCTGGCCCCGGCACGGTCACCCGCCCCGCGTCACCGTCCGGGCTGCAGGCTCGGGGCGCATCCCACTCGCCGTCCTGGTGTGCCGCAGGCCCGGACGGCGCACCCGGCTCATCTTCCCGATGCTGGTCCACCACGGCCGTAAGGGCGAGAGGAAGGGGTTTCGGGAGAAGGAGAGCCAGAACCACGACTCGTGAATAAAGCCACAGTCTCGACGAACTCGATGCACTGGCCCGCACCCGCTTGAAACGGATCCAGTACAAACCTGATCTGCTGGACGGCTTCATCGCCGAGACCGGACTCATCCCAGCCCCCTCATGACGCCACCCCACACCGAAAATCTCAGTAGCCGCGCCGGATCAAGGGGGACGGGGACTCTATGGCGGGGCCCAGGTGGGGGATTCGATCTGGTAGAGGAGACTGTCCGCACCGCCACCCCTGTCCGCGTGCCGCTGAGGCGGCCGCCGATCGGCTCGACGGCCCGCTGGGACCGGACGTTGTCGGGCCCCCGCGAGGAACACGACCGTGCCGACGAACGGGAGGCCATGCCGGATCATCAGCCGCTTCAGCTCGCTCTTGTACGCCCCGTCCCAGTACGACCGGGCGAGAAAGGTCCAGCCGATCTCGGCCTCATCCTGCCCGGCACCGTACCCGTGGTACCGCGAGGAACCGATCAACCGACCGTCCCTCCTGTCAACCACCACGAGCGCGCCCCGGGAGCCGAGCGCCTCCCCGAAGAAGCGCGTGAACTCACCCCATTCATGACGGTCGCGTGCCGGATGTTGCTCCCAGATGAGTGGGCCGCGGGCGGCGGCGTATAGGTAGCCGGATCCTCCTCACGCATTGGCCCCACGTCCACAAGTGCAGCGCTGAGACAGGGCTGGGAGTCGGAGGTCATGGCATCGAGGTGATGCGCACCCGGGCCGGGCGGAGATGAGCACCCGAGTCCGGGGTGGCGTTTGCGTCAGCTCGTGGCGGTTTCCTTCGCGGCGAGGACGTCGGCTTGAGCCCGCTGTGCGGTGGCGACGGCGGTGGCGCCGTACTCGGGCAGGCGCGCCGTCGTCGCCGGCTCGACCACGCCACTGGCGTCGAGCGTGATCACGACGGTGCCCGTCCTGATCACCAGGGCGTCCCTCGTCATGCCGTCGCCGTCAGGGCCCTGGAACCGCACTCGCTCATCCCCCAGCGCCGGTGGCACGGACACGGTGGGGAACTGTGACCGAGGCTCGTCGCCCATCTGCCGGTACGCCGCGCGGGCGGAAGGGACATCGCGCAGCGCCAGCGTCATGACGGAGATGATCTGCCGCTTCCCCTCCGCCGGTGCCGTTTCCCTCGTCAGGGTCGACATGCCCGAGTGCAGGAGGTGGGGGCAGAAGTCCGGGAGCGGGAGCGGGTTCGTGGCGTCCATGCTGGTGCACAGACTCTCACCGCCGTCCACGTTCCGCAGCGCCTCCTGGGCCCCCGGGATCTTCAGGGTGGGCAGCGCCTTCTTCGCCGCCGCGGTGGTACGCGGCGCGGCAACCGGAGGCGACTCCGCCGCCGCAGATCCAGCCGCGACCCGGGGATCCAGGACGAGGCATGACAACGCTTCTCGGTGGCTTCGGGCTCCAGGAACATCGACAGGGTTGCGCTCGCGCCCCAACGCCGCACCCGGGGCCTGCCCCGCGCCGCCGTCGCCCCCGGCTCTACTGGATCCCCCGGCGCACCACCCGCGCCAGCTCCTCGAAGGTGCGGGCGCGCACGACGCCGTGCCCTTGGCGCAGGAGAAGCGTGTCGTCGCTGTCGGCCACGATCACGGACTCCTCGGCCCCGGATCCCTGGATGATCGTCAAGCCCTCCCGTGCCAGGGCGCGTTCCAGCAGCGGGAGCAGGTGCGCCGGCACGTCGGCTCTCACCGCGCCCCGGGTAGCGCGCCGTAGGCCGAACGTCGCCGTGACCGGGTTGAAGGCCAGGTGCTCGGTGTCGAACGCGGCGGTCAGGGCCCCGCTGCGCATCACGTCCTCTGGCGCACCTGCGTGCAGCCGGGACTGCCGGTCGATCAGCCACACCACGTCGGCGATGCGCAGCGCAAGCTCGAGGTCGTGCGTGCTGGCGACCACCGTGAGGCCCTGCTGGCGGGCCAGATCGTGCAGCAGAGCAGTGAGGGCAGCGCGGGACGGGGCGTCCAGGAAGGCCGTGGGCTCGTCGAGCAGGATGACGCGCGGCTCCTGGGCGAGGGCGCGCGCGATCAGGACCCGCTGGCGCTCGCCGTCGGACAGCTCGCCGACCGGACGGTCCGCCAACTCCGTCGCGGCGACGGCCTCCAGCGCCCATGCGACCGCGGTGCGATCGGCCGCCGTGAGGCGGCCGGTCATACCCGTGTGGGGGTGGCGGCCGAGCGCGACCAGTTCCCGCGCCGACAACAACCCCGGGTCGAGCCTGCCCGTGAGGACGATGGCGAGCCGCCGCGCCAACGCGGCCGGGGGAGTGGTGTGCACGTCCAAGCCGTCGACGCGGACGCTCCCCTCCAAAGGTCTCAGCAGTCCGCACAAGGTGCGCAGCAAGGTGGACTTGCCCGCTCCGTTGGGGCCTAGGAGAACGGTCAGCTCCCCGGGGCGCGCCAGCAGGTCCAGGCCGTCGAGGATCCGGCGGCCAGCCGGGCGCCCCCATGCCCTGCGGGTGACGTGCCCGATGGCGAGCGTGTGGACGGCCAGCCCGCCGCGTGTGGACGCGGCGGGCCCTCCCGCTGCGAGGTCGGCTCCCCGCACCGGGCCCGGCGCACGGCGGAATGCCTTCTGGACGCGGTCGGTCACAGTTCCATCCCTCGCATGGCGCGCCGGCTTCGGACCAGGAGGGCCACCACGACGGGTGCGCCGAACAACGAGGTGATGGCATTGAGGGGAAGGGCGGTCTCCACGCCGGGCAGATGGCTGAGCATCGTGCAGGCCAAAGCGGTGGCCGCCCCCGCGAACAGCGCGGTGGGCACCATGACGCGGTGGTCCGAGGTGCCCAGGGCGATCCGGGTCAGATGGGCCACGGCCAGGCCGATGAAGGCCACCGGGCCGCAGAAGGCGGTGGCGCCGCCCGCGAGGATGGTGGTCCCGAGCAGTGAGAGGTGGCGGCTGCTCCGCGCGTTGAGCCCCATCGTGCGTGCGTAGTCCTCGCCGAGGAGCAGGGCGTTGAGTCGTTTCGTCGTCAGCAGGGCCAGCGCCAGTCCCACGGCGAGCACGGGAAGCATCACAACCAGGTCGGGCCAGGTGGTGGCGTCGAAGGTGCCCAGTCCCCACAGCAGGAACTGCTGAGCGTGCTCCGGCCTGGCGAAAACCAGCGCTACGCTGACCAGCGAGGTGGCCATCGAACCGATCATGACGCCGATGAGCAGCAGGGTGGCGGCGGAGCGTGTCCGCAGCGACAGCACGAGGACCAGTGCCAGGACGGCGCCCGCCCCAGCCGCCGAGGCGAGCACCAGGCCGATGCGCCCCAGTCCCGCGAGGCCACCGGCGAAGGAGCCCGCCGCGCCGCCGCTGCCGGCGACCACCGCGGCGACGCCCATGCTCGCGCCGGAGCTCACGCCCAGTGAGTACGGGTCGGCCAGGGGATTGCGGAAGAGTGTCTGCATCTGCACCCCGGCCACGGCGAGCGCCGCGCCTGCTGCCGCCGCCGTCAAGGCGCGCGGCAGCCGCAGCTCCTCGACGATGACGGTCCAGCGCGGGTCCTGCGCGGGTTGTCCCAGCAGGATGCGCAGCACGTCGTCGAGGGGGACGCGCTGCGGCCCGAGGGCGATGGTGAGGACGAACAGTACGGCGCTGGCCAGGGCGAAGCCCGCCAGGACCAGCGCGCGGCGGCGGCGGCCCGGCGTGGCGGCAGGGACGCCGGGCTCGCGGGCCGTGCGCAAAGTGCCGGTCCGCATCCGCTGCCCCTACTTCCGGGGCACCTGGGTGTAGTAGACGAAGCGGTGGTCCGAAGCGAGCTCCGGGTGCAGGATGGCGACCAGGTCTGCCAGCACCAGGTCGGGCCTGAGGACTCCGCTCTCGTAGAAGTCGTTGCCGCCGTCGGGTCCGAGGGCCTTGGTGTTGGACCAGACCTCGCCGCTGCTGACGGCGGCGAGCCGGGCGTGGCGACGGTCGGCCTTGACCGCGTCGGCCGTCGACTTCCACGTCTGGTCGACCAGCCACGTCCGGGCGCTGCCGGCCCTGGCGTAGACGGTTTCGAAGCTGAGCCGCAGACTGCCGGTGCTGCCGTCGCCCTGCCAGGGGTAGCTACCGCCGGCCGTCGTGACCATCTGACCGAAGTACGAGCCGCCCGCAGCCAGTGTCCAGGCTCCCTGATACAACGTGCCGAGCAGGACGGGGGTGGGCGGGGACGCCGTGGCAGCGTTCGCCGCCGCGCGTTGATAGGCCCGCTCCACATCGTGGAACACCTTGCCCGCGCGCTTCTCCGTACCGGTCAGGGCGGCCACGGCTTTGATCCACTCAGCTCGACCCAGAGGGGTGGGTTCGAGCCACTCCGCGTTGGCGACGACCCCGATGCCCGCCCTGCGCAGCTTGGCGTGCTGCGGGTCGTCCATGCCCGCGGTCATCACGGCGTCGGGCCGGGCCGCGATGACCTTCTCGGTGTTGATCGTGCCGTTCGGCGCGTACTCGGCCACCTTCTTTGCCGCGATGCGTTGGCGTACGTCGGCGGAGACCACGTACTTGGTACTGGCCACCCCGGTGAGCACACCGAGGCTTCCGGACTCGGTGAGCAGCGACAGTTGCGTGGTGGAACCGGAGTAGAGGCTCTTGACGGGGACGGTGATCCGCTGGGCGCGGGCGAGGTCGCCGGTGAGCTTCGGATCGGGTGCGCCGCAGCGCACCAGGACGTACGACTCCGGTTTGCCCTTCGGGTAGGGCTCCTTGACGGTGAGTACCTGATAGCTCTTCTCGTAGCGGATGGTGAAATTCTTCGCGTGCCGGACTGTGGACTTGTCCGGGAAGTAGTCCCGGCCGGACGAGAAGGGGGCGGCGCAGCCCTGGACGCGGTCCTTGGCCTCGTCCCGGGGGCCGGGGGAGTTCGAGCCGCAGGCTGCCAGGGTCAGCAGCAGGGCCGTGAGCAGGGCCAAGGACACGGGAGGACGCGGCCGTGTCATGCGCGGAAGCCGAAGGAGGCCACATAGGTGAAGTCGACGGCCTTGTTGGACAGGCGGCGCAGCACGAAGTCGTCGTACAGGCCGGGCGGGACGGTGGTGTCGACGCTGACACGGACGCTGATGCGGAGCGGCGAGCCCTGGCTGGTGAGGTCGAGGGGGATTTCGTGCCGGTCGCCGCTGCCGGTGAGCCGCGCGGTGGTCAGCGTGGTGCGGTTCCAGTGGGTGGGGCCGGTCGGGTCCGGGACGAAGAGGAACACCTCGACGAGGTGGCCCGGGTAGCCCTGGAAGGTCCGCAGGTCGTCGGTGGCGATGACGAGGGTGGTGGCGTGGGGGCCGGCGGGGTTGATGCGCTCCAGGGTCAACGGCAGTTCCGTCGAGAGTCCCGAGTACGCCGCGTCGGCGTAGACCCCCGGTTCGTCACCGAGGTGGATCCGTCCCTGCCAGACCAGTTCGGCTTGCGACGTCAGCATGCGGGTGCCTCCTCTGTAGGGCAGCGGTACGCACGTCGGGCGGGCACCCACCGGGGCCGGTGTGTGCGCACGACAGGCGTGTGCGCGTTCTGCCCAGTGTTCCGAGACGGGGCGTGGGTCGCCACCGAAGTACGGACACTGGCCGGTTCACGCCCTTAGCTGTGTTCCTCGTGGTGAGGAAGGTGCGCCGGTGCACAACCGTGGGCCGGGGTGGGCGGGGTACCCAGGGCGCGGCACAGGGCTCGGGCCTCGGCTGCCGTCTGTGGATCGGTGCTGTGCCGCGCGGTGATCCGCAGCGCGCGCAGCGCGCCCCTGTCACCTGCCCGTCCGGCGGCCAGGGCCTGCTGGTCGCGCAGGTCGTCGGGCGCCGCGTCGTAGGGGACGGCCCTGACCGGCTGGTGTTTCCAGTAGTACGCCAGGGGGTCGTCGGCGCCGCGCGGCCAGGTGCGGTAGACCTCGTCCCAGGTGTACGGCTCGCCGAGGAGTTCGACACAGCCTTCGTTGATCGGCTCGTTGAGCGGCTGGTAGCGGCAGTCGGCCGAGATCCGCAGGCTTCGACTGATGTTGGGGGTGCCCCGGTGCACGGTGAAGGTGCCGAGCACCAGGATGTCGCCGGGGGCCAGGGGGCCGCCGAGGCAGGAGGACGGCCGCACATCGGCCTCCCAACCGACGACGGCCTCGTTGCTCAGACGCAGGGGAAGCTGTCCGTGACCGTGTGAAGCGGGGAGGACGCACAGGCTCCCCGAATCCGCGGTGACGGGAGTCAGCGGGGTCCACACCGTCAGAGTACGGGGGGAACCCTGGACGCCCGGGTGGTCCTGGTGCCATCCGCTCTCGGGCGGGGCTCCGTGCGATCGGGGGTGGACGACGCGCAGCACCTTGCGGGGGTGGACGAGCACCTGCCCGCCGAGCAGGCTCTCCAGCAGCGTGAGCAGGGCGGGGGCGTGCAGCAGCGCATGCAGGGCGCGGCAGCTCCACATCTGGCGGTGCACACGGGCGTAGCGGGGGTCGGGCGGCCATACCGCGGCGGCGGGATTCGTGAGGGGGTGCGGATCCCCGGGATCGCCGGGCAGCAACCAGCCCGCCTCGCGGGCCAGGGCCAGAACCGCGTCGCGCACGGCGGCGATGCGGCGCGCGGGCAGGAAGCCCGGCAGGAAGACGTAGCCGTCCGTAGCCAGTCGGCGGGTCAGCGCGGCCCTGTCGCGCAGCAGGCGACTGGAGTCGGTGAACGCGCGGATGTCCATGGGACGTCATCCTCGAAGAGGTGAAGTGCCGGACGAAAATTCGGGGCCCAGCTCACGGAGCTCGGGTCTGCGGACGAGGATGCGCCGGTACGTCATGCGCCGGCGTGCGTAGAGCTGGAGGGTGGTGTTGACCGCGTCGACGAACTCCTTGACCATCAGCTCCCCGTAGGCGGGCCTGCCCGGTGTGCGTATCGGATCACCGGGCCAGTCGGAGATCACTTGGGGAGCGAAGTACTCCCACATCTGGCGCTCGAAGTGGTCGGCCATCGGACCGCGGGCCACGTCGCCGAAGTCGAGCGAGGTGTGGGCGGGCAGGAATCCCACCGCCATCAGGTCGGCCTCGACGGTGTTGGTGCGGGCGAAGTGCGGGAAATGGAAGTGGGTCACCAGATCGGCCACGTCCTCCTGGGTGGCAAGCGGTGTCAGCAGCCAGTCGTCGATCACGAACCGGCCGCCCGGCTCCAGACTGGAGAACACCTGCTGGAACAACGCCCGGTGGTCCTGGACCTGGTAGAGCATGTTGATGCTGACCGCGGCGGAGAAGGGGCCGCCCGGCACGGATCGCTGGCAGTCCCCGAGCACGACGGTGACGCTGCCCTCGCCCATGGGCCGGGTCCTGTTGAGCCTGCGGCTGGTTGCGGCGTGCGCCGCGGAGTTGGTCACCGAGGTCACGCGCACCCCGTGCTCCCGGGCCAGGAGCCGCGCCGGACCGCCGAGGCCGCCGCCGACGTCCAGCACGCGTTCCCCCTCGGTGAGTCCGGCCAGCTCGGCGATCTGCCGGGTGTGCAGGGCCGCGCCGTCCCGCCACCGCCGTCCGTCCGACCAGATCGCCGGATCAGGGACCATCGGTGGATGCAGCAGATCGCCCGTCAGGTAGATGTGCAGCCCGCCACCGGGCAGGCCCCGGCCGGCACCGACAATGTCCCAGGTGTAGTGCCCGTCGTCCCGTACGGCGAGGGACTCGTCGATCGTGCGGTCGCCACCGTCGGCCGCACGGGGGAGTCTGTCGCTGCGGTGCACGGGCGCTTCCTCGTCTGTGGCCGGAGTTGATGCGGTGACCGGGGCCGTGCGGCACATACGTCACCGCCGACGTGGGAGCCGGCGGTATGTCACCGGCGGGTGGTCCGGGCCTTCGTAGGTCGGCAGCACGCGGCTGACCGGGGTGCCCCGCAGGGCGTGCCCGGGCCGCTGCCACCAGCCGGCCTCGGGCAGGCAGAACTGCCGTACGTAGTGCGCCCTGAACTCCTCGGGGAGGTCCCGGAAGTGAGGGGCGAAGAGCAGGTCGACGGCGGTGCGCGCCGTGTTGGTGGCGTTGGGGTGGGTGGCGTGGAGCACGCGTACGTCCCCGATGATCAGGTCGCCGGCCTCTGCGTCGACGGTGATCTCATCGGGTACGGGCAGATGGGACACGGTGTCCGGTGGCTGGTTCTCGATGTCGACCGTGTGCGGCTCGGGGAGGGCGTCGTGCAGCGGATGCCATGTGCGATGGCTGCCGGGCACCACCCGCAGCGCGCCGTTCTCCCTGCGAGTGCGCTGCAGGTAGAGCATGCAGAAGATCTGGGGCGGTCGCTCGGCGAAGCTGAGCTCGTGGTCCCAGGCCCACCAGTCCTGGTGCCACCACAGGCCGGGTGAGCGGGGCGGCTTGGTGATGACGTACCCGCTGATCCAGCGCGGGTCGGTGAAACCGAGCAGCCGGAAAGCGTCCTGGAGCGCGGGAGAAGTCAACAGATCCGTGTGCGGATCGTCCTCCAGCCGGACCGGAATCAGACTTCCGTGGTGGGCGTAACGCTGGAAGTGGGCGGAGGTCTCGGAGTGCAGCTTCCGCTGGGCCAAGTCCCGCAGACGTGCGGTCAGGTCATCCGGTACCACATTGCTGATAAGGCAGAATCCGTCGTCGGCCAGTTGCTTGGCCAAGTGAAGGTCCCTCGTGTGAGCCATGTGGCTCTTCCTTCCGACACCTGCTATGCCGTAGCAGCGAGGACCGTATCAGGACGTGCAGTGGGCAGGGGAGAGCCGCGTCGAAGTCGGCTCGAAATGGTCATCGGGGAAGGGAATCGGCCATGGAGATCGAGTTACGGGGAGCCGCGGACGCCCCGCTACTCCTGTGGCGCGCCGGGCCGGGTTGGCGCATGCTCTCCTCCGGCGCCCTCGGCGGCGGTCTCGGCCGCCGCACCTGGGTGATCAACGCCCAGGTCCCGGTCTCCTACGCGCGCACCGACCCCGCCGCGCACCTGCGCGAACTCGCCGACCCCTGCGGCCTGGAGGGCCCGGGGGTCGGCATGCTCACGGCCGCCGCCGTACGCCACTACACCCGCGCCGACGAGCAGGGCGTGCGGGCGATGGCCACCGTGGGGCTGAGCGTGCCGACCTGGGCCGTGAACCACCACCAGCGGCTTCCGGCGGCCGCGCCGCGGCCCGGTACCGTGAACATCGTGGCGGCACTGCCAGTGCCCCTGGACGACGCCGCGCTGGTCAACGCGGTGATGACGGCGACCGAGGCGAAGAGCCAGGCGCTGCTGGAGGCGGGTTTCGCCGGCACTGGGACAGCGTCGGACGCCGTGTGCCTGGCGGCGCCGCACGCCACGGGCCGCACGGCCCGCGAACCCTTCTGCGGCCCGCGTTCCGTGTGGGGCGCCCGGCTCGCCCGCGCCGTACACCGTACGGTGCTGCAAGGCGCCCTGTCCTGGCGCGCGCGCCACCCGGACGGCAGGACGGAAGCCTCAGCGCAGGCCGCGGCCCGAGCGGGCCGGGACCTGCCGCCCGGCCGCGACCAGGCAGACGACGGCGAAGAGGGCCAGCACGAGCAGCGGCCATGACAGCCCGGCCCGCCAGCCCTGCAGGACCAGACCGCGGATCACCTCGATCGCGTACGTCAGCGGATTGAGCCGGGCGACCGCAGCGAGCCACCGCGGCATGGCGTCCAGCTCCACGAACGCGTTGCTCGCGAACAGCAGCGGAAATGACGCGAAACCGCTGATCGCGAAGAACGTCGTATGGCTGGACGAGGTGTACGCCAGGGCGATAAAGGCAGCCGTGAGCGCGGCGGTGAGCAGCATAACGGCGACCAGAACGAGCAGCGCGTCACCGATGTGTGCGGCAGAGCGCGCTCCCAGCGCCAGGGCCACCAGCAGGATAAGCGCCGCCTGCACGGTGCCCAGCGCCATCTGGAAGAGGATCCGGCTGACCACGATGGAACCGCGGGCCAGCGGCATGCTCAGCAGCCGTCCGAGATACCCGGTCTCCTTGTCCCACAGCAGAGGCACGGCGCCACTCACCCCGAGGCCGACCGCGGTGAACGCGATCACGCCCGGCAGCATGAAGACGATGTAGTCCGCGTTGGCGACCGCCCCGGGGTCCACCGCACCCCGCAGCGAACTGCCAAAGAAGACCAGCCAGATCGCCGGCTGGAGCAGGGTGAACAGGAGGTTGAGGCGCTCCCTGCGTAACTGCAGGTACCAGCGGCGCAGGAGCGCGGCCGTCTCCTGCCGATGGCCGCCGAGTCGGCTTTGGGCGCTCAGATGCGCGGACGCGGTCGGCAGCGGCCGCCGCGCGGGCGCCGGGTGCCGCTCCTGCTCCGCGGTGTCCACCCCGTGGCCGGTGTGCAGCAGGAAGACGTCGTCCAGCGTGGGCCGCTGGTAACCGATCCGGTCGATGACCACACCGTGTTCGCGGCCCGCGCCCGCCACGAACGCCAGGGCCGCCATGGCGTCGTCGACGTGGAGGTGCACGGTGCGCGGGTCCGGCTCCAGGAAGCGGTGGACCCAGCCGCGGCCGTGGACGAGGGAGCGGAGCCCCGGCACGTCGTCCGTGACCACGTGCAGCACCTCGGCCCCGACGCCGCGCTTCAAGTCGTCCGGCGCGCCGCCGACCACCTGGCGGCCGGCGTCGATGATGGCGATGCGGTCGCACAGGCGGTCGGCCTCGTCCAGGTAGTTGGTGGTGAGCAGCACGGATACGCCCTGGCCGCGCAAGTGGGACACGTGCTCCCAGATGCGGTGCCGGGACTGTACGTCGAGCCCGAGGGTGGGTTCGTCCAGGATCAGCACCTGGGGCTGCTGGAGCAGCCCGCAGGCGAGGTCGAGGCGCTTGAGCATGCCGCCGGAGAACTCCGCGACCTGGCGGTCCGCCTCGGGCCGCAGGCCGACCACCTCCAGGACCTCGGACACCCGGCGTTCCCGCTCCCGGCGCGGGACGTGGTGCAGGTCCGCCTCGATCTCGATGCTCTCACGGGCCGTGAGGAGGTGGCGTACGCCCTTCTCCTGGGAGACGTAGCCGATGCGTCGGCGTACTTCGGCCGCGTCGCGGGAGACGTCGAACCCGCACACCAGGGCCCGGCCGCCGCTGGGGGACAGCAGAGTGGTGAGGATCCTGATCGTGGTCGTCTTTCCGGCGCCGTTGGGCCCGAGGAGGCCGAAGACCTCTCCGGGCTTCAC
This sequence comes from Streptomyces sp. NPDC057638, assembly GCF_042800315.1. Taxonomy (NCBI): domain Bacteria; kingdom Bacillati; phylum Actinomycetota; class Actinomycetes; order Kitasatosporales; family Streptomycetaceae; genus Streptomyces; species Streptomyces sp. NPDC057638. The sequence goes on along the minus strand of NZ_JBHVHF010000008.1, from coordinate 2,682 downwards.
CTCGATGTCCAGCTCGTCGACGGCCCGGCGCCCGCCGAACTCCCGTGTAAGACGCTCGGTTTTGATGACGTGGTTCATGCGGAGCAGGATCTCCTCAGGCCGCGCCCACAGCGCCGGGATCCAGACCCGGGCGCCGGACGGGGCGGCGTGGAGCTTGAGGGGGTGCCCGAAGGCGCCGCGCGGGGTCGGGGGCAGGGGACTTCTCCCAGGGCCGTGTAGTCGCCGTGGTCGTACAGGGCCGTGCGGACTTCCCGGTACGAGCCGGTGACCAGGTGCCCGGTGAGGCGTGCGGGGAGGGGGGCCGAGCCCCCGCGTCAGGATGCCGATGCCGTACAACCCCAGGGCCACGGCGAGCTGCGCGGAGCTCGTACCGGGCAGCCGAAGCAGCCCCGTACAAGAAGCTTCCGACGGCGCCGCCCGCTGGATACCGCATCCGCGGTCGGGGTCGCGGAGCCGGCGCGGAAATCGGCCGGAATCAGTAGCCCCGGCCACGCCGATGCGGCCACCAGCACGATCAACACGCTGAAGAACAGGCTCTGCAGGCAGACCGCCCAGGAGAGGGCGGTGCGGGAGCCGTGCCGGTCGGCGACGAGGCCCTGATCAGGGGAGGTGAAGGCCAAGGCTCCGGACACCGAGCCCGCGTTGGCGAGCGGGCAAATGGAACGGCTACTGAGATTTCCGGTTTGGGGTGGCGTCATGAGGGGGCTGGGATGAGCTTGCCCTTTATGGTCCAAATCGGTTTCATTCGGTGATGCTTTCTGCTCGTTTCACGGTCTTGCCCACGTCGTAGCGAGTGGCGGCCCGTCGGTTCTTCGAACCGGGTGGCCGTCCGCGGCCTGGTTTCGAGGGTTTCGGTGCACGGGCCGGGCAGGCGAGGTGCGGGCGCGGCGGACCGCAGGGTCTTTCTTCGGTGCCATGCCCATCACGACGACTGGGCCGGGCACCGGTTCCCCTCTCGTGCGCGCAAGGCGGTGGCCCTGTGATGGCCAGGGCGGATGTGGCCGCGGTGCTGGCGGACCCGGTCGCTCCGGCGCCGGAGCCGGTGGTTGATGACGTTGTTCTGCTGCCGGATCTGTGGGAGCCGGAGGCGTCGCAGGGGCTGTCGTCGGCGGCGGGCCGGGTCGCGCTGGACGGCTACTCGTGGATGCAGGCGGTCCACTGGGTCGCCGGGTCCGGGCTGTACCAGCCGGGGCGGTACCGGTCTCACGGCTCGCGGTCGTTCGGGCCGACGAGCCGGGCGGCGGTAGGCCGCGGTGGCATCGGCGGCCAAGAGCCGGTCGCGCCACGCGTCGGCATCCACGTCGAGGGTGATGAGCTGGTTGCTGCCAGGGCGGCGGAGCGGGTCGGCGGACCCGGCGCGCCGGGTGTGGTGGGGCGCCAGCTTCGGGCTGGTGCTGTGGGGGCTGGTGATGGGTATCCAGGTCCGGCAGTCAGGGCAGACCAGGGAGGCCTCGCCGGGCAGGAGGCTGGCTGTACTCCTGGACCGGGATGGCGCTCAGGACCAGAGGTGGACGGCCGTTGGTGCGCTTGCTGAGGGTCCGAGGGCCCGAAGGCGAGGTCCGCTCAGGCCGAGGAGGCAGTACCGGCACCAGGGCCTCGGCAGGTCTGCCACGATGAACACGTGACACTCACTACAGGTCAAGAAACGGCAAAGCGCCTTTGAAGCAGCAGGTCAGAAAGGGTGCTCTCCGCGCGAGCGGAGGTGTTCCGATGAGGACCTTGCGATGGTCCGCCGGGTCCGCGTGCTCTCCGCGCGAGCGGAGGTGTTCCGGAGCGCCCGCCGCACAACCCGCCGCCGCTGGCGTGCTCTCCGCGCGAGCGGAGGTGTTCCGTCCGACAGCGCCGACAAGAGCTGGTCGCCGTGGTGGGCTCCGCGGGCGCGGAGGTAGCCCGGAGATGACCGCCGCACCGCGCGAGAGGGAAACGTGGGTTCCGCGAGCGGAAGGTGGACCGGAGTGCAAGGAGTCGATCGAGAGGCGCGGTCGGGTGGGCTCCGCGAGGGCGGAGGAACCGAGCAAGGCTCTCCTGGGGAGCCCGGCCTGGGGCCGGACGGCAGCCGGACCGGTAGCGTGAGGAAGCGTCAGGCCATCGAGGACATGAGGACCGTGAAGACCTGAAAGCAACTAAAGCAAAAACGTGTTACCAGCCGGTAGAACCCCAGGTCAGCAAGTGTCGAACCCGCACACGCGGGGATGGACCCTTCTCCCGCGCCTCCTGCTCCGTGACCGGCCAGTCGAACCCGCACACGCGGGGATGGACCCGGACCCTCCGGGCTGAAGGCCCACGACCCGCGGTCGAACCCGCACACGCGGGGATGGACCTATGACGGCGATGCGCTGATCGTAATTTCGATATGGCCCCTGAATACCTGCTCGTGCTGGATTCCCCATGTAATGCTGCGGTGTTATAAGGCTGCGCCGGCACCCTGGACGACTGGGGCGGACAGAGCTCCGGAGGAAACGGACGCGTCTGTGCGCCGCGGAGGGGCGGTGGGTGTTGAGGGTAGCGTTCTGGACCGCTGGACCGACCCGTCGAAGTCGTCGCGCGTCACCCGAACCCGATAGCACTCCGGACGACGCGTCGGGTCTGACGAAGGCGGGGGCCGTGTCGAGTACCGCTGCCGGGCCGATGTCGCCCACCCCGTCGCGCCCACCTCGTCGCGCCGAGCCCGGATCCCGGGCT
>NZ_JBHVHF010000007.1:0-66188 GCF_042800315.1 Streptomyces sp. NPDC057638 | reverse complement strand
CTTACCAGATCTTTTTCCCGCCGTTTCCGGCTGGCTTTCCGATCCAGTGGCCGTTGGAGTGGCCTTCGCCTTTCGGCTGACCCGACTTTATCAGATCCTTTCGGGCCTGACTCCCGGTCGAATTAACGGGATTGTCTTCCCGGCCGCTCGGGCCGTTCCGACGAGTGAGACTTTAGCGGATTCCTTCGCCCTGACGCCAATCGGGGCGACGCTCTCTCGAACGCGGATTCCTCATTTCGCAAAAGCGCACGACAAAAGAGGCGACCGGAGGGTCGTTCTTTTCTCATGGTTCTTGCGGAATGGTTGTCCGGGGACCAACCGGAGTCGGCGCTCACGTCGGACAACTCGGAGAACAGTACGGACGGGCCAGGGCACTGTCAACTTGGGGTGTGAGCCCGTACTGTGAGCCTCGTGATGACGCGTATGTGCGCCCAGCAGTGGTGGCCCGCCTGACGGTGGCCGCCGTAGCGCATGTACGGATACGGCCGCCGCCCCTGGCGGCCGTTCCTGTTTCCCCTCCTCCCCGAGGGGGCCGCCCCGGGTGGTGGCTCCGGACCTGGAGACGAAGGAGAACGGGATGACGCGGATCTTCAGTGGAGTGAAGCCCACGGGCCATATGACCTTGGGGAACTATCTCGGGGCCGTACGGCGGTGGGTCGAGGTGGATCAGCGGGAGGCCGAGGCCCTCTTCAGCGTGGTGGATCTGCACGCGCTGACCGTGGAGCACGATCCGGCACGGGTGCGCAGGCTCAGCCGTCAGGCGGTGACGGTGCTGCTGGCGGCGGGGATCGATCCGGAGCTGTGCACGCTGTTCGTGCAGAGCCATGTGGAGGAGCACACCCGGCTCTCGTATCTGCTGGAGTGCACCGCGGGCGACGGGGAGCTGCGGCGGATGATCCAGTACCGGGAGAAGGCGGGGCTGGCGCGGGAGAGTGGGCAGGGGGTGCGGCTGTCGCTGCTGACCTATCCGGTGCTCATGGCGGCGGACATCCTGGTCTACGGGACGGACGAGGTGCCCGTCGGGGATGACCAGGCCCAGCATGTGGAGCTGACCCGGGATCTGGCGATCCGGTTCAACCAGCGGTACGGGCACACCTTCACCGTGCCGAAGGCGACCCGGCCGCCGGTCGGGGCGCGGATCATGGACCTCCAGGACCCGCTGTCGAAGATGGGGAAGTCGCACGAGTCCACCGCGGGAATCGTCTATCTGCTCGATGAGCCCGACACCGTACGGCGGAAGGTGATGCGGGCGGTCACGGACAGCGGGTCCGGGGTGGTGTACGACCGGGAGAGTGCTCCCGGGGTCACCAATCTGCTGGAGATCCTCGCCGCGTGCCGGGGTGGGGATCCGGCGGAGCTGGCGGGGACGTACTCCTCATACGGAACGTTGAAGAAGGACACGGCGGAGGCCGTGGTCGAGCTGGTGCGGCCGGTGCGGGAGCGGCACGCGCGGCTTGCGGCTGATCCGGGCTTCGTCGACGAGGTCGTACGCAAGGGCGCGGACCGGGCCAGGGAGCTGGCCCGGCCGCGGGTGGACGCCGCCTACGCGGCGATCGGGCTGCTGCCCCGGTAGCGGCGGTGGGGCTGACGCCCCGGGAGGGGCGTCAGCCGTTGCCGGAGGCGAGCTCGCGGCTGCGGTCGCGGGCGGCTTCGAGGGCGGCGATCAGGGCGGCGCGCACCCCGTGGTTCTCCAGTTCCCGGATGGCGCTGATCGTGGTGCCCGCCGGGGAGGTGACGGCCTCGCGGAGCTTGACCGGGTGCTCCCCGCTGTCCCGGAGCATCACGGCGGCGCCGATGGCCGCCTGGACGATGAGGTCATGGGCCTGGGCGCGGGGCAGTCCGAGGAGGATGCCCGCGTCGGTCATGGCCTCGACCAGGAAGTAGAAGTAGGCCGGTCCGGATCCGGAGAGCGCGGTGGCCGCGTCCTGCTGGGACTCGGGGACCCGCAGGGTCTTGCCGACGCTGCCGAAGATCTCCTCCGCGACGGTGACATGCCCAGCGGTGGCGTGGGCGCCGGCGGAGATCACCGACATGCCCTCGTCGACCAGGACCGGGGTGTTGGGCATCACGCGGACCACGGGGGTGCCCGTGGTGAGCCGCTCCTCGATAAAGGAGGTGGGGATACCCGCCGCCGCGCTGATGACCAGCCGGTCGGCGGGGAGGTGGGGGGCCAGTTCGTCGAGGAGCTTGCCCATGTCCTGGGGCTTCACCGCGAGGATGAGGGTGTCGGCGCGCTTGGCGGCCTCGGCGTTGGTGACCGGTTCGACGCCGTAGCGGGTGCGCAGTTCCTCGGCCCGGTCCGCGCGGCGGGTGGTGACCAGCAGCTCGGCCGGGCGCCACCCGGCCCGGATCATGCCGCTGAGCAGCGCCTCTCCGATCTTGCCGGTACCGAGGACTGCGACTGTCTGGGGCATGGCTCTGCTCACCACTCTGTTCACCTCGCCGGTCGGGTTCCGTGGCTCATCCTCGCACCGGGTGGCCCGGTGGCGGCGGAGTGTCCGCGTGGTGGGCCACTCCGGCCGGTGCGGCGTCAGCCCATGCCGGTGACGCGGGGTACGGCGGCGGGGAAGCGGCGGGCCAGGCCGAGCGAGTGGACGGTGAAGCGCACCACGCGTTCCTTGACGAAGGCGGCACGGCGGCCGGTGAGGACGCGGTCACGGGGGCTGTCGTCGGGGTGCACGAACTGGATCACGCCATCGTGGCGGCCCAGGCTCACGCACTGGATCACATAGCCGAAGCGCAGAGGTTCCGGCTGCCGCCCCCGGCTCTCGGCGATGAGGACCGAGGCCGCGTGAGAGCCGGTCGGAAGCGCCGTCGCGCAGCCCATGCGCAGGGTGCCGCCGCGCGGGGAGTGGGCCGCCGCCGCGTCGCCGACCGCGTGGATGTCGGGGTGGGAGAGCGAGCGCAGGGTGGCGTCGACCGCGATTCTGCCGGTCCCCGGGTCCAGGGCGAGGCCCGCCCCGGCGGCCAGCTCGGTGGAGGGCGCCATCGCGGCGGCCCAGAGCACGAGGTCGGCGTCGACCGTGCCGGGGTCGTCGACCTGGACCCCCTCCTCCACGCGTACGCCGAGGGCGGTGAGGGTGGCGCGCACATGGGCGCGGCCGCGCGGGGAGTGGCCCGCCACGACGTCTCCGGCGGAGAGCAGACGGATATGCCAGTCCGGGTGGGACTCGGCGAGTTCGGCCGCCATCTCGACGCCGGTCAGTCCGCCGCCGACGACGGCGAGGGTGCGGGGGGAGCCGGTGGCGGGGAGGCCGTTGTGATGGTGCGGGCGCCCGATGAGCCGGGCGCGGAGGGCGTCGGCGGACTCGGCGGTGAAGACGCGGTCGTCGGCGGGGGTGGTGGGCGTGCCCGCCGGGGGCGGGCCCGTGTGGCTGCCGAGGGCGTACACCAGCCGGTCGTACGGGAGGGTTCGGCCGTCGTCGGTGGTGATCAGCCGGGCCGCCGGGTCGAGGGCGGTGGCGCGGTGGGCGAGATGGCGGACGCCGGTGCCGCGGAGCATCCGGGCGAGGGAGAGATCGCGGGCGGTCGGCGCGGAGGTGGCGGTGCGTTCGTGGTGGCGGACGCGTTCGGTGAAGCGGTCGGCGGGGTCGACCAGGGTGACCCGGGCGTGGGGTGCCAGCCGCAGGGCGGCCATCAGACCGGCGTATCCGGCGCCGAGGACGACGACGCGCTGGCCGCGGCGGAAGGGGGCAGGGGTGGGCGGGTGTCCGGTGGATCGGACGGGCGCGGGCGTCGGGGCGGGAGGGCGGGGTGATGAGGTCGTCATGTCAGGGGGACGACATAGGCGGGACGAGTGTGACAGTGAGGGGGGTCACAGGGGCATGGGTGGCATGAGGGGCACTCGACACGCAGGCGGGCGTCACAAGGACGCGCGGCACCTAGGTGACGCCTCACGGGGGCGCGCGGCACCTAGGACGCGCGCCACGGGGGCGGGCGGCACCCAGGACGCTCGCGTCACGGGGACGGGCGGAGGGCCTCCATGTCGAGGTGGACGAGCTTGTCCGGGTTGAGGCTGGCGTCGATCGCGACGACGCGGCCCTCGTGCACGGTGAAGGCGTAGACGCCGGCCCAGCCCGCTTCGGGGTCGCCCACGACCAGGCCGGGCGCGCCGTTCACCTCGTACACCGCGATCCAGGAGCGGCCGGGGACGAAGGAGCGCGTCAGATGCTCGATGAAACGGGCGACCTGCTCGCGGCCCACGACGGGGACGCGGGCGGCGGTGACCCGGCCGCCGCCGTCCGAGCGCCAGACGACCTCGGGGTCGAGGACCTCCAGCAGGGCCTCGACATCGCCGCCCATCGCGGCGGCGAGGAAGGCGTCGACGGCACGGCGGTGTTCGGCCCGGTCGACGGTCCGGCGGGGAGCCTCGGCGCGGACGCGGCGGCGGGCGCGGGAGGCGAGCTGGCGCACCGCGTCGGGGGTGCGGTCGACGATCTCGGCGATCTCCGGGAAGGAGACGGCGAAGACGTCGTGGAGCACGAAGGCGGCGCGTTCGGCGGGGGTGAGCCGTTCCAGGACGGTGAGCAGGGCGGTGGAGACCGAGTCGTCCAAGGCCGCCCGCTCCTCCGGCCCGGCGGCGGTGACGACCGGCTCCGGGAGCCAGGGGCCGAGGTAGGACTCACGGCGGGCGCGGGCCGAGGTCAGCTGGTCGTAGCAGATCCGGCTGATGACGGTGCCCAGATACGCCCGGGGGTCCTCGGCCTCCCCGTCCGGCAGCCGCTGCCAGCGCAGCCAGGTCTCCTGGACGGCGTCGTCGGCGTCCGCGACGGACCCGGTGATGCGGTAGGCGATGCCCCACAGACGGCCGCGCTGCTGCTCGAAAGCGGTCAGATCGGCCATGGGGCTTCGCCTCTCGTGTCGGTGAGTGCCGCGGTGCTGTTTCCGTACGCCGTGTTCGTCCAGGCGTCTTCGTACGGGGGCGGGGTGAGCCGGGTCAGTGGTGGGGCACGACGGTCAGTTCCACCGTGTGACGAGCCGGGAGCCGTGCAGCGGGCGGCCGGTCAGCTCCTCGATCGCGGTGAACAGCGCGGGCGGATAGCCGGGGCGGGCGGCCTGGTGGAGCGCGGCGGCGGTGCCGAAGGAGAGGGCCGGAGGCCCAGGGTCGCGGTCCATGGCGGCCTCAGCGCTTCCGCTTGGCGCTCGGGGCTGTGGCGGTCTTGGCGGACTTCTTCGTGACGGACTTCTTCGTGGTGGCGCGGGCGGCGGGGTTGCCGGTGCGGCGGCTGGTGCGCTTCTCGTGACGGGCCAGGGCCGCCTCGTACTCCGCGCGGTGGAGCTTCTCACCGGGCGCCTCGGTCAGGGAGCGGAAGAAGTAGGCGAGGAGGACGCCGACGAAGCCGATCACGCGGAGGCTGCGCAGGGCGTCCGGGGTGGCGGCGCCGGTGGGGCGGGCGCCGTAGCCCTCCCAGGTCTTGCGGAAGGCGATGGCGCTGCACACCGCGAACATCACGATGACCAGGCCGTTGACGAAGCCGCCGACCTCCGCGATGACCAAGCCCTCGTAAGCGAAGTTCAGCACGAAGCAGCCCGCCGCCGCGGCGGCGAGGGAACCGACGGAGACCGCGGCGCGGCGGAGCCCGTAGCCGCCGTCGTGGTCGACCCAGGTGGTACCGAAGAAGGGCAGAGGTTCGGGGCGGGGGGCGGTGGGGGTGGCAGGGGGCCGTTGCTCGCTCACGAGGTCGATTATCCCTGGGGCGGGGGTGGTGGGGGTGGGGCGGGCGGAGCTGTGGGGCCGGGCTTGGGCGGGCGGGTGCGCGGGGACGGGCCGCCGGGCCGGGCGGGTGCGCAAGGGTGCGCGGGGCGCAAGGGCGAGCGGGGCTGGGCGGACGGGTGCGCGGGGCCGGGCGCGGTGGTCGGTCCCGCCGCGCCCGGACGGCGCTATCGCGCCTATCGCGCGCCGCCGCCTCAGGAACAGCGGATCGTCACATAACCGTCACTGCCTGTCTTGATGTACGCGTCGGCGACGTACTGCCCGTTCGCGATGCAGTCCCAGATCGACGACGTGCCATACGGGCCCGTCACCCGCTCCCCCGGCTGCTGGCAGTTGATCGGGACGGTGGCGCCCTGCGGCAGGACCTTGACCAGGCGGTACTGGGTGCCGGGGCCACTGCGGACATTGAGGTTGACGCCCGGTGCCACCGGATAGCGCTTCACTCCCCTGGCGCCGAGAGCGGTTTCCGGACGCACTTCGTCAAGTGCCATGTGCATACTCCCCCGTTGATATAAGGCGGCGCGAGAGGCGCCCCGGGGGCAGGCTAACAAGCGGCCTCGGCCTCGTACGCACCATCGACTAGGCTCCGTGAGTCGCGTGTGCGCACTGACCACGACGGGGGTAGGCGATGCCACCGCTGCGGAGCACCGGGCAGTCCCCGGAAGCGGAACGTCCGGAATATGCCGGGCAGTACCGCCTTGAGTCATGTCTGGGCACCGGCGGCATGGGCATCGTCCATCTGGCGACCTCTCCCTCGGGACTGCGGCTCGCGGTCAAGGTCATCCATGCCGAGCACTCGCTGGATCCGGAGTTCAGAGCGCGATTCCGGCAGGAGGTCACGGCAGCCCGACGAGTCTCCGGGGCCTTCACCGCGCCCGTCGTGGACGCCGACCCGGAGGCGGCCCGGCCCTGGATGGCCACCCTCTACATCGAGGGGCCCACCCTTGCCGCACGGGTGAAGCGGAACCCTCTGGACGGCGCCGAACTGCGTCGGGTCGGGGCCGGTCTCGCGGAGGCGCTGCGCGATATCCACCGCGCGGGACTCGTCCACCGCGATCTCAAGCCGAGCAATGTGCTGCTCGCGCCGGACGGACCGAAGGTCATCGACTTCGGTATCTCCCGTCCCACGGACAGCGATCTGCGGACGGAGACCGGCAAGCTCATCGGGACGCCCCCGTTCATGGCACCCGAGCAGTTCCAGCGGCCCCGGGAGGTCGGACCGGAGGCGGATGTCTTCGCGATGGGCTCGGTGCTGGTGCACGCGGCGACCGGGCGGGGGCCGTTCGACTCCGACAGCCCGTACATCGTGGCCTACCAGGTCGTCCATGACGAGCCCAACCTCACCGGTGTCCCCACCGACCTCGCCCCTCTCTTCCGTCGCTGCCTCGACAAGGACCCGGCCGAGCGGCCGACCCCCTACGAGGTCATGGTCGCGCTGCGCGAGTCCACCCCCTCGTCGTCGTACGACACGCAGGCGTACATCCCCGAGCCCCGGATCCCGGACCGCCGTGAGTCGGTGGCGGGGTGGGCGGGGACGGATACGGGCGCGGCTGCGGGGGGCGGAGGGTACGCGGGGGCGCAGGGGGTCTCTGGGGAGCCTGAGGTTTTGGAGAACAATGGGTTCTCGGGGGTGGGTGGGGCGGTTCATGCGTCTGAGCCTGCTCATGCCTCTAGGGCTACTGGTGCGTTCGGGGCCGCTGGCGTGCTCGGGGCCGCTGGCGCGTCCGCGCCCGGAGCGTCACCGCCGGCGAAGCACGGGCGCCGCTGGGCACTCATGGGGACGGCGCTGGCGCTCCTCACCGCCGTCGTGGCCGGGACCGCCGTCCTCCGGGCGTCCGACGACAATCCCAGAGACGTACGGAACGGTCCCGCCGCCCAGGCCAGCGACCGGGCCCCCCGGGACTGGGCCATCCCCCTGCACCGGGGCAACGCCGAGAACAAGACCCCCGGCTGCGCGGCCGACCCCCGCCTCCCCGCCCTCTACTGCACGGCGCCCGGGGTCAAGGCCGCCCGGCTGGATCCGGCGACCGGCGAGACCCTCTGGTCGCTCCCGGCGCGCGGGCGGCCCGCCCAGGGCACCGGTGAGTCCACCACTCCCGTGGCCGTCGGCGGTCTGGTGCATGTGACCACCCCCGGCACGGGGACGCTGGAGGCGCTCGACCCCCGGTCGGGCGCGGTGCGCTGGACGCTGTCGACCTCCTCGTACTCCTCCGTACGCCATGCCGGGAACATCGTGCTGCTGATCGGCCGGCACGGCCGGGTACGGGCCGTCGACGCGGCGACCGGCGAGGAGCGCTGGACCCGTCAGCTCGGGGGCCTCGGCACGGAATGGCTGGCCTCGCCCGGCGTCGACGGGCCCGCGCTGGCCGCGACCCCGTCACCGGGCGGCGGTTCCACGCGCGTCACCGCCGTCGATCCCGCCAGCGGCGACACGCTCTGGGAGCGGCGCCAGCCGGGCTATCTGCGGCCCGTATGGACCTCGCGCGGCGCGGCGCACCTGATCGCGGAGGACCGTGACGGTTACGCCACGGCCATCGTCCGCATGGACATGGCCGACCAGGGGCGCGGGGCCCGGAGGATCCCGCTCGGGACCCCCGTCGACCAGGCGCAGGCGGCGGTCCGGGGGAACGTGCTCTATCTGACCGGCCACGGCGGTGCGCTGCTCGCGGTCGACACGGGCCGGGCCGGGAGCGCGCCGCCGCGCGGTGACCGGGCGGTGCTGTGGCGGCTGGAGACCGCGCAGACCAATCTGTCCCGGCCCGCCGCCGACGCGCGGGCGGTGTACGTGGCCGCCGGAGACGGGCGGCTGCTGGTCGTCGACGCGGCCCGGGGCCGACTGGCGGGGCAGACCTCGCCGCGTATGGACAACGACCGGCACACCTACGCGCCCTGGCTGCCGACTCCGGTGGTCGTCGAGGCGGCGGGCGAGGGCCGGGGCGGTGGCCGGGTGTACGGGGCGGCCCCGGACGGCAGCGTCTTCGGCGCCACCGCGGCGGATCTCTGCAAGGGCTGCGCGCGCTGACTGAGATACGGGTGCCCTCGCGCGAGGGCGCGTGCCCGGCGGAGTGAGACGAGTGGGGCGCGCGGGGGCGCGCGGTGTGGTGCGGCGGGCTTGCGGGTGGCGTCTTGGTGGCTGCGTCTTGGTGGCTCGGTGTCGCGCGAGCCGGGGATGCGGGGGCGGCGCGCCCGGTGGGCATAGGCGTTGGGTACGCCGACCGGCGAGCGGGTGAGCGGCGCGCTGGGTTTCCGTACCGGACGCGTCACCGTATGTGCCGCTGCATGTGTTCGCCGTACGCGTCACCGTATGCGTCGCCCCGGTCGGCTGAGGGGCGGACGACGGCGGCCGAGCCCACTCCTCAGGAGGAGGGGCCCGGCCGCGCGACGGTCGTCAGCCGAGCTTGGAGACGTCGCGGACGGCGCCCTTGTCCGCGCTCGTGGCCATCGCGGCGTACGCCCTCAGCGCCGCCGACACCTTGCGCACGCGGTCCTTCGGCGCGTACACGCCGCCCAGGGCCTCGCGCCGGGCCGCCAGCTCCTCCTCCGTCACAAGGAGGTCGATGGAACGGTTCGGGATGTCGATACGGATCCGGTCGCCGTCCCGCACCAGCGCGATCGTGCCGCCCGAGGCCGCCTCCGGGGAGGCGTGCCCGATCGAGAGCCCCGAGGTGCCGCCGGAGAAGCGGCCGTCCGTCACCAGGGCGCACGCCTTGCCCAGGCCCCGGCCCTTGAGGAAGGAGGTCGGGTAGAGCATCTCCTGCATCCCGGGGCCGCCCTTCGGCCCCTCGTACCGGATGACCACGACATCGCCCTCGGTGATCTCCTTGCGGAGGATCTTGTCGACGGCCTCGTCCTGGGACTCGCAGACCACGGCGGGCCCCTCGAAGGTCCAGATCGACTCGTCGACGCCCGCGGTCTTCACGACACAGCCGTCGACGGCGAGGTTGCCCTTCAGCACGGCGAGACCGCCGTCCTGGCTGTAGGCGTGGGCCACGTCCCGGATGCAGCCGTTCGCCGCGTCCGTGTCGAGCGAATCCCACCGCTCGGACTGCGAGAACGCCTCCGCCGAGCGGCGGCAGCCGGGCGCCGCGTGCCACAGCTCGACCGCCTCGGGCGAGGCCGAGCCGCCCCGGACGTCCCAGGTGTCGAGCCACTCCTTGATGGAGGCGGAGTGGACGGTGTGGACGTCCTCGTTGAGCAGACCGCCACGGTAGAGCTCGCCGAGGATGGCGGGGATGCCGCCCGCGCGGTGCACGTCCTCCATGTAGTACGTCCCGCCGGGCGCCACATTGGGCGCGACCTTCGCCAGACAGGGAACGCGCCGGGACACGGCGTCGATGTCCGCGAGACCGTAGTCCAGCTCGGCCTCCTGGGCGGCGGCGAGCAGGTGCAGGATCGTGTTGGTCGAGCCCCCCATGGCGATATCCAGCGCCATGGCGTTCTCGAAGGCCGCGTGGGTGGCGACGGAGCGGGGCAGGACGCCGGCGTCGTCCTCCTCGTAGTACCGCCGGGTGATCTCGACGACCGTGCGCCCCGCGTTCTCGTACAGCGCGCGCCGGGCGGTGTGGGTGGCCAGGATCGAGCCGTTGCCCGGCAGCGAGAGGCCCATCGCCTCCGTCAGACAGTTCATCGAGTTGGCGGTGAACATCCCGGAGCAGGAACCGCAGGTCGGGCAGGCGTTCTCCTCGATCCGCAGCACGTCCTCGTCGGAGACGGTCTCATCCACCGCGTCGACGATCGCGTTGATCAGGTCGAGCTTGCGGACCGTGCCGTTGACCAGGGTGGCCCGGCCCGCCTCCATGGGGCCGCCGGAGACGAAGACCGTGGGGATGTTGAGCCGCAGGGCGGCGTTGAGCATGCCCGGGGTGATCTTGTCGCAGTTGGAGATGCAGATCAGGGCGTCGGCGCAGTGCGCCTCCACCATGTACTCCACGCTGTCGGCGATCAGGTCGCGCGAGGGCAGGGAGTAGAGCATGCCGCCGTGGCCCATGGCGATGCCGTCGTCGACCGCGATGGTGTTGAACTCACGGGGGACGGCCCCGGCCGCCTTGATCGCCTCGCTCACGATCCGGCCGACCGGCTGGAGGTGGGTGTGGCCCGGGACGAACTCGGTGAAGGAGTTGGCGACGGCGATGATCGGCTTGCCGATGTCCTCGCTCGCTACGCCCGAGGCGCGCATGAGGGCGCGCGCGCCCGCCATATTGCGGCCGTGGGTGACTGTGCGGGACCTCAGCTCGGGCATCGTCGCTCGCTCCTCGGTGATGTGTCTGGGATGGGGCGGAAGAGAGTTTCCCGCCGGATACGAGCCTACGCCCGGCTCCAAGGTATGGACAGCCTGTCCGCGATGTGAGATATGAGGACCGAGGTGTGGGCGGGGGCGCGGTGGCGCCCGGGGTGGCGGGAGAGGGCCGCCGGGAGAACGCGCGGGCTGGCCGGGAGGCGGCGCTCCGGGGCGATCCGCCACCCCCGGGGCGGGGCGGCACGGAGGCCGTCACAGCGGGGCGGCGCGCTCAGGCCGCTCATGAGCCGCACACCGGATCGGAGGCCGCCGCACGCCCCGGAGCGGCCCCTCGGGCCAGATGGCGGCGGGCGAAGGCCAGCGCCTCGGCGAGGTCCGCCTCGCGCTCGGCCGAGGACATCGCGCGCCGGGTGTTCACCTCGACCACCACATGGCCGTCGAAACCGGTGCCCGCCAGCCGCTCCAGCAGCTCGGCACAGGGCTGGTCGCCCCGGCCCGGCACCAGGTGCTCGTCCTTGGCCGAACCCTTGCCGTCGGCGAGGTGGAGATGGCCGAGGCGGTCGCCCATCCGGTCGGCCATCGCCATGGTGTCGCTGCGGGAGGTAGCCGTGTGCGAGAGGTCGAGCGTGAAGTGGCGGTAGTCGTCCTTGGTGACATCCCACTCGGGGGCGTACGCGAGGAGCTCACGGTCGCGGTAGCGCCAGGGGTACATGTTCTCCACGGCGAAGCGGACAGCGGTCTCGTCCGCCATGCGCGCGATCCCGGTCACGAAGTCCCGCGCGTACTGCCGCTGCCAGCGGAACGGGGGGTGCACGACCACGGTCGAGGCGCCCAGCCCCTCGGCCGCCGCGCGAGCGCGCTGGAGCTTGACCCACGGGTCCGTGGACCAGACCCGCTGGGTGATCAGCAGACAGGGCGCGTGAACCGCGTGAATGGGCGTCCCGTGGTAGTCGGAGAGCCTGCGCAGCGCCTCGATGTCCTGGCTCACCGGGTCGGTCCAGACCATGACCTCCACACCGTCGTACCCGAGGCGCGCGGCCATCTCGAAGGCCGTCGCCGTCGACTCCGGATAGACCGAAGCGGTCGACAGGAGGACCTTCGTCTCGGGGACTCGCGTCACGGGTTCCGCCACCTCTGCCACGGGAGACAGGGTACGGGGCCGCACTGACAGGGGCGGAGGTCCGGACGGGGCTGGGCCGCCCGGGTCCCGGCAGGGCTCCGACCGGCCGGGGCCGCCTGCCGCGCGCGGGTGGTGGCGCCGTCCGTGGGTGGGGTGACGCTGCTCCGCGCGCGGGCCGCGGCACTGTTCCGTGGGTACGGTGACGCTGCTCCGCGTGTGTGCGGTGACGCTGTTCTGCCGTCGGGCCCGCGCCGGATTCGGTCGTTCCGCCGTTGGCCGTTCCGCCGACGGCCGGGGAAGCCCCCGTTCCGTAGCGGTCAGGGGCCGTGCCGTACCGGATGGGCGTCCGTTCCGTACCGGTCGGCTGTCGCGCCGTCTCTGTACCGCCGTACCGCCGTACGCGACCGGGGAGCCACGCACGGGACACGGAACCGAGGAGCCACACGCGGAACGCGGGGCCCGCGCGCGACCAAGGAGGCGGAGAAGGTCGCGCCACGCCCCGGGATGTCGCGCCATCCCGGGGATCGAGGGCCCGTCCGCGTACGGGACCGTACCGGCGGCCCGTTCAGCCCACCAGCGGCCCGTTCAGCCCACCGGCGGGTGGTCCAGCCGCCGGTGGGATCAACCCACCGGCAGGTGGTCCAGCCGCCGCAGGATCACGCCCTCCCGCAGCGCCCATGGGCAGATCTCCAGGGTGTGCGCCCCGAAGAGGTCCATCGCACCCTCCGCGACCAGGGCGCCCGCGAGGAGCTGGCGGGCCCGCCCGACCGAGACACCGGGGAGCGCGGCACGCTGGTCGGACGTCATGGTGGTGAGCTTGGGCACCCACTCCTGGAGCGACTTGAGGCTCAGCTCCCGCTGTACCAGCTCGCCCTCGGTGGAACGGGCGGCTCCGGCGATTCGGGCCAGCTGCTTGAAGGTCTTGGAGGTGGCCACGATGTGGTCCGGCTTCCCGAACCGGCTGAACTCACCCACCGTACGGGCGATCTCCGCCCGCACCTGGCGGCGCAGCGCGCGGACGTCCTCGGGGCTCGGCGGGTCACCAGGGAGCGCGGCGGCCGTCAGCCGACCCGCGCCCAGCGGCAGGGAGACAGCCGCGTCGGGGTCCTCGTCCATGCCGTAGGCGATCTCCAGGGAGCCGCCGCCGATGTCGAGGACGAGGAGTTTCCCGGCCGACCAGCCGAACCAGCGGCGGGCCGCGAGGAAGGTCAGCCGCGCCTCCTCCTCGCCGCTGAGGACCTGGAGCTTCACATCGGTCTCGGCATGCACCCGGGCCAGGACCTCATCGGCGTTGGTGGCCTCCCGCACGGCCGACGTCGCGAAGCTCAGGACCTCCTCGCAGCCCTGGTCCTCGGCGGCCTGGAGCGCGCCGCGTACGGTCGTGATCAGCCGGTCGACCCCGGCGGCACCGATCGCCCCCTTGCCGTCGAGCAGCTCGGCGAGGCGCAGCTCCACCTTGTGCGAGTGGGCGGGCAGCGGTCGGGCGCCGGGGTGGGCGTCCACCACCAGCAGGTGCACCGTGTTCGAACCGACGTCGAGGACTCCGAGTCTCATGGACGGAAACGCTACTGCCGTCACGGACATACGCTTGACCTGTGGCAAAGACGAAAAAGGCGAAGCAGGGCAAAGCGAAGCGGCATGAGATGTCTTCCACGTCCTCCGCGCCCCCTGGGAGCGCGCGGAGCGACGAGAAGGGCCTGGACTTTCCCCGGGCCTGGGTGGAGTTTCCCGATCCCGCCGACGACGAACAGGTCTTCCGCTGCGATCTGACCTGGCTGACCTCGCGCTGGAGCTGCGTCTTCGGCAGCGGCTGCCAGGGCATCCAGGCAGGCCGCGCCGACGACGGCTGCTGCACCCTCGGCGCGCATTTCTCGGACGACGACGACGAGAAGCGGGTCGCCGGGCATGTGGCGCGGCTCACTCCGGATCTCTGGCAGTTCCACGACGTCGGTACGGAATCGGGCTGGGTCCAGGAGGATGACGACGGCGACCGGCAGACGCGCCGCTGGGAGGGCTCGTGCATCTTCCAGAACCGGCCGGGCTTCGCCGGGGGCGCGGGCTGCTCCCTGCACATCCTGGCGCTCCGCGAGGGACGTGAGCCCCTGGAGACCAAACCGGACGTGTGCTGGCAGCTTCCCGTGCGGCGGACATACGACTGGATCGAGCGCCCGGACGACACCAAGGTGCTCCAGGTCTCCATCGGCGAGTACGACCGCCGTGGGTGGGGTCCTGGCGGTCATGACCTCCACTGGTGGTGCACCTCCGCCACCTCCGCCCATGGCGCCGGGGAGCCCGTCTATGTGACGTACCGGCCCGAGCTGGTCGAGCTCATGGGCCAGGACGCCTACAACGTGCTCGTCTCCCTGTGTGAGGCCCGTCTCGCCTCCCCGCTCGCCATGGTGGCGCCACACCCGGCGGACAGCTGAGCCGTATCCGGCGGATCCCGCGAGGCGCCCGGTGGCGGGCTGGGCCGCGATCGGTGGGTGGCGGGGTCTTGTCGGGACGCGGCTACGGTGGCGGGCACGCGACCCTGGTGACGCGCCGCTGCTACGGGCTCCCTGGCGGCGCGCGTCCTGGGCTCCTGGGCTCCTGGGCTCCTGAGGTAACGCGCACCGGACGGCTCCCTGGTGACGCGCACACCGGCCACCGGCGCGCGAGGCCGTGATGACGGGCCCGCGCGGCGGCGCTCGGAACGTGCGCCCCCGCTCGCGGCGGACCCGTCTCAGGGAGATGACGGGCTGGCGCTCGGCGTCGGTACCGGTGGCTCGGCCGACGCCGTGGGAGTGGGCGCCGGGGTGGGACTCGCGGAAGCGGTCGGCGTCGGGGTCGCTGCCGGTGGCGGGTCCGTCGGCGCGGGAGCCGGGCCCGCCGGGGGCCGGGCGGGACGCCGTGCGCCCCGGCCCTCGATGGTGACGACCGCCCCCGAGGGGTCGATGCCCAGCCGGGCCCGCCACGGGCCGACGGGTTCGCGGTCCCGGTCGATCGCCACCCTCAGCGTGATCGACTCTCCGGGGTGCAGCACCCCGGAGGAGCGGCTCACCGTGAGCCACCGGGCGTCCGACCACAGCGACCAGGTGACCGGTGTACGCCCGGAGGCGCTGAGCGTGATGAGCGTGCTGTCCCCGGAGGGCTGCGCCGACACGGTCAGCCGACCGGGGCCCAGACCGCCCCGTACGGGGGGCGCGACACCTGGACGCGCGCCCGCGACCTCGACGGAGACTCCGTCCGCCCGCTGGCCCGCGGCGAACCGGGGGCCGGGCTCCGGCTTGGTGTTGCCCGCGCTCTCGTAACGGTCGTACGGGCCCTGTCCCCGGCCCCCGCCCGCCTCCGAGGCGGTGACCGACGCGCCACCACGGTGGCCCTCTCCGGTGAGGGGGGCGCTCCGGTAGGCCGCCCAGAGGGCGAGGACCGGGGCGGCGACGACCGTCGCCACGACCGTGGTCGTCACCGCGCGGGCGCGCAGCCGGTCACGGCGGGCCGCGTCGTCCTTGGGATCGAGCGGGAATCCGCCGCGTCCGAAGCGGGGAGCGGCGGCGCGCGCACGTGACGCGGCGCGCGTCGCGTGCCGGGCGGCGGCGCGGTCCGCCGCGATCAGAGGGAGCCTGGCGGGGGTGACATCCGAGCCAGGCCACGGTCCCTCCGCCTCGGCACGCTCGGCGGCGCCCCGGCAGCGCGGGCAGTCGTCGACGTGCCGGACCAGTTCGGTACGGAGGGCGGCGGAGAGCAGGACACGGTGGTCCCCGGTGAGCCGCGCCACGGAAGGACAGCCCCCGCTCTCGACCACGGCGAGTGCCGCCCGGGTCCGCTCCACCTCGCATGCCCCGGCGGCCAGCAGTTCCCGCGCCGCGACCGGGGCGAGCCCTAGGACAGCGGCGACCTCCCGGGGGGTGAGCCCGTGCCGTACCGCCAGTTCGAGGGCCTCGCGCTGCTCCGGGGAGGTACCGGCGGCCTCGGGCCAGGCGAGGAGGGCCAGCTCGGCGTGGCGGGCCGGATCCCCACCGCCGTCCGCCTCTCCTGGTGGCGCGTCCCAGGCGCCCCTGACCCGGCGCAGACGCACCCGGGAGGCGCGCGGCGCGCGCCCTTGCCACGGGTTCGGCACCTCCATGGGCGACGAACGGCTCACGGCACGCTCCCGCCGGTACACGTGATCCGCGTAGCCCGCGCGATGCACGTGGTTCGCGGGGTCGGTGTGGTCGGTGTGATGCGCTGGGTCCGCGGCGGGCTGGAAGAGGGCGGCCGGCACGGCACGCCCCGGCGGAACGAACCGGCTGGCGGGCGAAGGCTGCGGGGCCCACCCGGCGGCGCGCGTCGGGGCGGGCCCCGGTCCCGGGGAGGCGGGTGTCCAGGCGCCGGGCGCGCCCGGCGGCCCTGAGGAGGCGGGGGCGGAGGACAGAGGCGGCGCGGTGGGGGTCCCCGGTGCCGTGCCCGGCTCTCCGGGTGCTCCAGCGCGGGCGGCGGGCGGCGGGCCGGGTGACGGGCGGCGGGCGGCGGCCTGCCGCTGGGGCAGCGGCGGAGGAGTGCCACGCGGTGAGGCGTGCGCGCGCCGGGCGTGCGCGGGCGCTCGGAACTGCCGCTCCTCGGCCAGCCGCCGCCGACAGGCCCAGCGGGCCACCGCGTACAGCCATGCCTTGCGGCCCGACTCGTCGTCCGGGGCGCGCGCGTGGTGGCGGGCGGCGATGGCCAGGACGTCTCCGAGCAGCGCGGTCGCCGCCTGATGGTCGTGGATCGCGGAGAGACAGTAGGTGAACAGCCCGTCGAGATAGGGCTCATAGCTCATCGGCTGCTGCCGCGTGGCCGGTCGTGGAGCGCGCCGGCGCGCCCGGTGCGCGCCGGTGGTGTGGGTGGGAGGTTCCAGCCTGCTGCTCATCACGCGGCGACCGTAGGCGAGGACCTCACCCGGTTCGTACTTCTTGAGCGCTTTTAATTCTTACGGGTGAACAGTTCGCTCAAAGGGGGACATGAATTTGAGATTCCGCCCGGCGAGTGGGAGGGCGTCGGCCTTACCGCGGGGTGCTCAGGACCGCACAGAGGGGCCGTACAGCGGGACCGTACGGAGAGGGGAAGGCACGACGAGGAAAGGGAGGCGGCGGGCGGCGGGCGGCGGGCGGCGGGCGGCGGGCGGCGGGCGGCGGGCGGATCAGAACGGTCCGGTGAGGGGGACGTGGCGGGGCCTTTCGGTGGGCCGCTGGAACGGCGGATGAGCGGCGACCACCGCTGACCGGCGCGATCACCGGGACACCGGGATGCGGCCAGCTCAGCCACCACCCGGGCCGTTCGGACGAGCCGGTCGGCCGGTCGGCTCTCCCCGGCCACCGCTCGGCCCGCACCGGCGACGGCCGCCGGCCCGCTGTCGGTGCGGGCCGGTCCGTTGTCAGTGGCGGCCGGTACGGTTTTCGCATGGCTGCCCGTACGAAGACCGCGAAGGACCGGCCGTCCTACCGCTGCACCGAGTGTGGCTGGACCACGGCCAAGTGGCTCGGCCGCTGCCCCGAGTGCCAGGCGTGGGGCACGGTCGAGGAGTTCGGCGGCGCGCCCGCCATCCGGACGACGGCGGCCGGACGCGTCTCCACCGCCGCGCTGCCGATCGCGCAGGTCGACGGACGCCAGGCCACGGCGCGCTCCACCGGCGTCCCGGAGCTGGACCGGGTCCTGGGCGGCGGGCTGGTGCCCGGCGCCGTGGTGCTGCTCGCCGGGGAGCCGGGTGTGGGCAAGTCGACCCTGCTGCTGGATGTCGCGGCGAAGGCGGCGAGCGACGAGCACCGGACTCTCTACGTCACCGGAGAGGAGTCGGCCAGCCAGGTCCGGCTCCGCGCCGACCGGATCAACGCGCTCGATGACCATCTCTATCTCGCCGCCGAGACCGATCTTTCAGCCGTTCTGGGCCACTTGGACCAGGTCAAGCCGTCGCTGCTGATCCTGGACTCCGTCCAGACCGTCGCCTCCCCGGAGATCGAGGGCGCCCCCGGGGGCATGGCCCAGGTCCGGGAGGTGGCGGGTGCCCTGATCCGGGCGTCCAAGGAACGCGGGATGTCCACGCTCCTGGTCGGCCATGTCACCAAGGACGGCGCCATCGCCGGTCCCCGGCTGCTGGAGCACTTGGTCGATGTCGTCCTCCACTTCGAGGGTGACCGCCATGCCCGTCTCCGTCTGGTCCGTGGGATCAAGAACCGGTATGGGGCGACCGACGAGGTCGGCTGCTTCGAACTGCACGACGAGGGGATCGTCGGGCTGGCGGATCCCTCGGGTCTCTTCCTCACCCGCCGCGACGAGCCCGTGCCGGGCACCTGTCTGACGGTCACTCTGGAGGGACGCAGACCGCTGGTGGCGGAAGTCCAGGCGCTCACTGTGGACTCCCAGATTCCGTCGCCCCGGCGCACCACCTCCGGTCTGGAGACCTCACGGGTGTCGATGATGCTCGCGGTCCTGGAGCAGCGCGGCCGTATCTCCGCCCTCGGGAAGCGGGACATCTACAGCGCCACGGTCGGCGGGGTACGGCTCTCGGAGCCCGCTGCCGACCTCGCCATCGCCCTCGCCCTGGCCTCCGCCGCCAGTGACACCCCGCTGCCGAAGAACCTGGTCGCCATCGGCGAGGTCGGGCTCGCGGGCGAGGTCAGACGGGTCACGGGGGTTCAGCGCAGGCTCGCCGAGGCTCATCGGCTGGGCTTCACCCACGCCCTGGTCCCGGGCGACCCGGGAAAGGTCCCCGCGGGGATGCGTGTGACGGAAGTGGCTAATGTGGGGGACGCCCTGCGCGTACTGCCACGCGGTCGCCGACAGGCGGCCGAGGGGCCCGGTGAAGCGGGGACGGGCGGACCGGGCACTCCGGCTCCGCGCCGTGTACGCGCGGACGCCACCCGGGAGGGGGAGCCGCGCCGGTAGACTTTGCCCTGGTCTCGCCCATCCGTACGAGCCGGAGGAGTGCAGTGGCAGCCAACGACCGGGCAGCAGCACCCGGAAAGTCCGGCGCGGGCTCCGGCAACGAAGCACTGATCCGCGCCGCCCTGAGCGCGGTCGCCCCCGGCACCGCCCTGCGGGACGGCCTGGAGCGCATCCTCCGGGGGAACACCGGCGGGCTGATCGTCCTCGGGATGGACCGGACGGTCGAGTCGATGTGTACCGGCGGCTTCGTCCTGGACGTGGAGTTCACCGCCACCCGGCTGCGGGAGCTGTGCAAGCTCGACGGCGCGCTCATCCTCGACAAGGACATCACCAAGATCCACCGGGCCGGGGTACAGCTGGTCCCGGACGCCTCCATCCCCACCGAGGAGACCGGCACCCGGCACCGCACCGCCGACCGGGTCTCACGGCAGTGCGGATTCCCGGTCGTCTCGGTCTCGCAGTCCATGCGGCTGATCGCGCTCTACGTGGATGGGGAACGCCGCGTCCTGGAGGAGTCGGCGGCCATCCTCTCCCGCGCCAACCAGGCCCTCGCCACCCTGGAGCGGTACAAGCTCCGCCTCGACGAGGTCGCGGGCACCCTGTCCGCCCTGGAGATCGAGGACCTGGTGACGGTGCGGGACGTGACCGCCGTCGCCCAGCGGCTGGAGATGGTCCGCCGTATCGCCACCGAGATCGCCGAGTACGTGGTGGAGTTGGGGACCGACGGCCGACTGCTCACCCTCCAGCTCGACGAGCTCATCGCGGGGGTGGAGCCCGAGCGGGACCTCGTCGTCCGGGACTATGTCCCCGAGCCGACGGCCAAGCGGTCGCGAACCGTCGAGGAGGCGCTGGCGGAGCTGGACGCCCTCACCCATGCCGAACTGCTCGAACTCCCCATCGTGGCGCGCGCGCTGGGCTACAGCGGCTCGCCCGAGACCCTCGACTCCGCCGTCTCCCCGCGCGGCTACCGTCTGCTGGCCAAGGTTCCCCGACTGCCCGGCGCGATCATCGAACGCCTGGTGGAGCACTTCGGCGGACTCCAGAAGCTGCTCGCCGCGAGCGTGGACGACCTCCAGGCCGTCGACGGCGTGGGCGAAGCGCGGGCGCGCAGCGTGCGGGAGGGTCTGTCCCGTCTCGCCGAGTCCTCCATCCTCGAACGCTACGTCTGATTCCGGCGGCGCGGAGGCCCCACGCGATGTGGAAGCGCTACGCGGCGCGGAGGTCCCACGTGGCCTGACCCGGCGGCGTGAGTCGTGCCTCCACCGGGGCCCCGCGCGGTCCCGAGGCCCACGGGGTGACCGGACGGGGTCCGCTGACACGGTGAGCCTGAGGACAGAGTGGTGCCTGGGGACAGCGTGGGCCTTGGGGAGATGCCCGCGACGAACACGCACCGGCGCGGTCCCTCGGGCCTCTCCCACCGGACGCGAGAACCCCGGGTGCCCGGGTGGTCGGCCACAGCGCCGGAGCGACGGCCGGGACGGGTCTCTCGGGTACGGATCGGGCCTCCCGGTCATGGCCTCCGACCCCGATACGGAGACGGCCTCCCTTGACGGTCGGTCAGCGGGGAGGCCGTGTCACCGGCGCTGAGGCGAGGGCGGCGCGGGGCGCCGGGACCTGCCGCGGGAGCGGCGCCTTCGGGTTCGGGCGCGCTCTAGTCGCGTTCCAGGCGGAAGGGCTGTGGGGCCACCGTGGCACCCGAGAAGCGCGCTTCGACCAGGTAGTTGCCCGCCGTCGCGGCACGAGCGGACGGTGTGGCGCAGCCCGGCTCGGTCTGGCTGCGGTTCCAGTGCACGGTGTGGGTGATCGTCGCCCCGGCCGGAACCTTCAGCAGCACGCTCCCCGGAGCACTCGGGCAGTCCTTCGACGACCAGACCCGGTCCGCGCCCTCGTTGGTCAGCGTGACGGTGAGGACGGCCGCCCGTGGACCGAAGTCCGCCTTGCAGGTCGTCCCGGAGGAGTTGGCGACAGTGAAGCGGAAGGTGGGCTTCTCGTCCGGTTCGTACGCGACGTCCGTACTGAGCGTCACCTTCAGCGCGCCGGGCGGGCAGTTGGGCAGTGCGGAACCGGCCGAGAGGCGCTCGCCGGGCACGAGGGCGCCACCGCCGGAGCCCGTACCGCCACCGGAGCCACCGCCCTCGGCACCGGCGGATCCTCCGCCGCCGCTGCCACCCGTCCCTGACCCCGGGCCAGATCCGGAGCCGCCTCCCGGGCTGGTGCTGGGTCCGGAGTCACCGCCGCTGCCGCCCCCGCCGGCCGGGGCCGACTCCTCACGGCCACCGGGCCGTTCGTCGATCGCGGTCCCGGACCGGGAGGGTCCCGGGGTGATGGTGGAGGGAGCCGCGGCGGAATCACCGTTGCCGCCGTCGTCCTTACCGCCGCCCCCGCCCGAGGAACTGACGGCCCAGATGGCCAGGACGGCCAGCAGCGCGACCACGGAGAACACCACCGCCCTCCGCCGCCAGTAGATGGTGGAAGGGAGTGGCCCGATCGGATTGCGCAGAGATCCCACGCCTCAAACTCTACGAGAGTTCGCCACCAACTCCCGTCCCACCCGCCGCCTTCTCCCCATGTTCTGCCGATCATCATTCCGGAGCGGCTCATTCCAACCCCTTGCTTTCGTCGGGGGTGACCTTGGCCGGTCGCCCCGGGCGGGCACAGGGGGCGGGCTCACTCGCGTCGCCGATCATGGACAGTGGCGTCATCCGCGGGCTCTACCGCGACATCACCGACTGCGCTCACCTCACCCCCGGCTGGATCCAGGGGTTCGCCGAGTTCTTCACCGAGGCGGGGATCCTCCTCTTCGGAGGACTCCTCCTCCTGGCCTGGTGGCGGGCGCCGGGAGGTGACTCCCGTGCGACAGCCGTGGCCCTGCTGGCCCCCTGGCGACCGTGGCCGGATATATCGTCAGCGCGTCCCTGAAGTCTGTCGTCGCGGAGGAACGGCCGTGCCGGACGGTGGTCGAGGCGGCGGCCTCGCTGGCCGCCTGCCCTCCCGACCGGCGACTGGTCCTTCCCCAAGCAACCACGCCTCCGTCACGGGTGCCGCCGCCATGGCCCTCGCCGTGACCTGGCGGAAAATCGCCGCCACCGCGCTCGCACGGGTACTGCTGATGGCGTTCTCGCGGGTCTTCGTCGGCGTCCGCCATCCCCATGACGTGGCCGTCGGGGTGCTGCTGGGCGCGTTTGTCGCCCTGGCCTTCATGACGGCGCTGACCCGTCTGACCACCAGGCTGGTGATCACGGTACGGAGGAGCGGCGTAGACCCGCCGGCCTGGATCACCGGCCCCGAACCCGCCCACGCCCCCAGGCCCGGCCTCCGTCCCACCAGCTGACCACGACTTCGGTCACGGCGGCTGCCACCGGCGCGGCTAGGCGTGTTGTCCCGGAAGGTCTCACCGGCCCGCGACGCCCCGCACGGCGCCAGGACACGCGAGCCCGGCGGGATCCAGCCGAGAGCCCCCGGGCACTTCTCAGCCGATCACGTGGGGACCGATCGACCCAGCCCGGCCCGCCCCCGTACGGTTCCCCACAGCCGCCCGGCATCGAACCGCGCAGGGTGGTGGTGGGCCACTCGGCCTACGGGGACGGGCACGATCCGGGGCACGCGAGCCCGGCACAGCGCTGAGGGACCTCAGCGCCGTCGGCGCCTGGTCAACCCGCGCGCGAGCCGGCTCACCCCCGCCGAAGCTGGCCCGGCCGAGTAGACCGAGGTCGTCCGCTTAGCGGATGAGCCGGAGCGGGTGCGGCATCTGGGGGTCCGGACGTGCCAGGATCGGCAGTGCCATGACTGACACCACCACAGACCTCTCCCCCAGCGACGCTGCGTCCCTCCACTCCCCCGTCATCGCCTGGTTCGACGAGCACGCCCGCGATCTGCCCTGGCGTCGGCCCGAGGCCGGAGCGTGGGGCGTGATGGTCAGCGAGTTCATGCTCCAGCAGACCCCGGTCAACCGGGTGCTCCCGGTCTACGAACAGTGGCTCTCCCGCTGGCCCCGCCCCGCCGATCTGGCGGCCGAGGCACCCGGTGAGGCCGTTCGCGCCTGGGGCAGGCTCGGCTACCCGCGCCGGGCCCTGCGGCTGCACGGAGCCGCGCAGGCGATAACGGAGCGCCACGGCGGAGACGTACCCAAGGACCACGCGCAGCTCCTCGCCCTCCCCGGGATCGGCGAGTACACGGCGGCCGCCGTCGCCTCCTTCGCCTATGGCCAGCGCCACGCGGTCCTCGACACCAATGTGCGCCGAGTCTTCGCCCGCGCGGCGACCGGAGTGCAGTACCCGCCGACGGCGACCACCGCCGCCGAACGCAAGCTCGCCCGCGCTCTGCTCCCCGAGGACGAGGGGACGGCGGCCCGCTGGGCGGCCGCGTCCATGGAGCTCGGTGCCCTCGTCTGCACCGCGCGGAGCGAGGACTGCGGGCGCTGCCCGATCGCCGCGCAGTGCGCCTGGCGGCTGGCGGGCAAGCCCGCGCACGAGGGTGCCGCCCGTCGCGGCCAGAGCTATGCGGGCACCGACCGCCAGGTGCGGGGCAAGCTGCTCGCCGTGCTCCGGGACGCGCACACACCGGTGGCGCAGTCCGCCCTCGACGCGGTCTGGCACGAACCGGTCCAGCGGGCACGGGCGCTCGACGGACTCGTCGCGGACGGACTCGTCGAACCGTTGGAGGACGGCACCTACCGTCTCCCCGGCACCACCGGCACCTGAGCGCCGACGGGGCCGCGCACGCTCCGTAGTCACAGGGGAACATCCCCCGTTACACAACCGATGGATGGCCGTGCGCCCTCCGACGGCTTCCCCGCACAGCGTCGTGACAACCGCTCCGTAGGTTCTGGGGCGTAACGAGACGGCAGTGCACGGGGACGGAGGCGGTTGGAATGGCGCACGGCGAGGTGCTCGAATTCGAGGAGTACGTCCGCAGTCGGCAGGAGGCGCTGCTGCGCAGCGCCCGTCGGCTCGTGCCCGACCCCGTCGACGCTCAGGACCTGCTCCAGACCGCCCTGGTCCGCACCTACGGACGCTGGGAGGGCATCGCCGACAAGTCGCTGGCGGATGCCTATCTCCGCCGCGTCATGATCAACACGCGAACCGAGTGGTGGCGGGCCCGCAAGCTGGAGGAGGTGCCCACCGAGCAGCTCCCGGACGCCAGTGTCGACGACGGCGCCGACCAGCGCGCCGACCGCGCCCTGCTGATGGACGCGCTGAAGGTGCTGGCGCCCAAGCAGCGCAGTGTCGTGGTGCTGCGCCACTGGGAGCAGATGAGCACCGAGGAGACCGCTGCCGCGCTGGGGATGTCTGCCGGTACGGTGAAGAGCACGCTGCACCGGGCTCTGGCCCGGCTCCGTCAGGAGCTGGAGAGCCGGACCCCGGAGGGCGGCGCCCGCACGGACCAGGAACCCGAGCACATCGGTGTCCAGGGCGTGGTGCGCGGCGGTCGGCGTGGCCGTAGGTACGAGGAGCGGGGACGGGAGCGGTGCGCGGCCTGATGGGCGAACGCGGCAGGGGGGCTTGGGCGGCGAGCACCACGGCGATGGCCGGGCTCGCCGCCATCGGCGTGCTCATCTCCGGCTGCTCCACCGGGGGCGCCGGGGTGCGGGACGCGGGCTCCGCCCAGGCGGAGAACCGCGGCGAGGCCACGCAGTCCGCCCCGCGCGTCAATGGTTCCCAGCCCATGCGCAAGGTCAACGCCGCCCGGCTGATCCAGGGAGACCCAAAGGTCAGCGCCCAGCTGAAGGCGGAGCTGAAGCCCTGCGCGGGCAAGGAGTACCCCATGGACACCTCGTATGGAAATCTGACGGGCTCCACCGTGCCCGACGTGGTGGTGAACGTGGTGACCTGCGGCGATGTCGTCGGGCTCGGTACCTTCGTCTACCGCTGGGCGGGGTCGGAGTACCGGAACGTCTTCGCGCTGGAGGAGCCCGCCATCCACGCGACGATCGACCGTGGCGACCTGGTGCTGACCAAGCAGCTCTTCGAGCGGGACGCTCCCGTCTCCTCCCCGACGGGCGAGGAGATCACCACCTACGAGTGGTCGGCCGGGAAGTTCTCCCGGACCCACTGGGTGCGCAACGAGTACAACAGCCCCCTCAATGAGGACGATCTGCTCCCCATTGATGAGCCCCCCGTCGAGAACGAGAGCTGAGAGCGGCGAATGGCCGACATCCATGTCCTGTTCGTCGAGGACGACGACGTCATCCGGGAGGCGACCCAGCTGGCGCTGGAGCGCAACGGATTCACCGTCACCGCCAGACCTGACGGCCTCCAGGGGCTGGAGGCCTTCCGCACCGACCGGCCGGACATCGCGCTGCTCGATGTGATGGTGCCGGGGCTGGACGGGGTGAGTCTGTGCCGACGGATCCGTGATGAGTCCACCGTGCCCGTGATCATGCTGTCGGCGCGGGCCGACTCGATCGATGTCGTCCTCGGTCTGGAGGCGGGCGCCGACGACTACGTCACCAAGCCGTTCGACGGCGCGGTGCTGGTGGCCCGCATCCGTGCCGTACTGCGCCGCTTCGGCCACGCGGGGGGCGGCTCGACCACGGGATCCACCGCCCAGGGCGCCCTGCTGACCTTCGGTGAGCTGGAGATCGACACGGAGGGCATGGAGGTGCGCA
The DNA here is from genome assembly GCF_042800315.1 of Streptomyces sp. NPDC057638. Classification (NCBI taxonomy): domain Bacteria; kingdom Bacillati; phylum Actinomycetota; class Actinomycetes; order Kitasatosporales; family Streptomycetaceae; genus Streptomyces; species Streptomyces sp. NPDC057638. The sequence goes on along the minus strand of NZ_JBHVHF010000007.1, from coordinate 40,633 downwards.
AGGGAGGTGTCCTGGTGGCACTCACCCCCACCGAGATGCGGCTGCTGCTGGAGTTCTCCGCCGCACCGGGCACCGTGCTCTCGCGGGACCGGCTGCTGGAGCGGGTCTGGGAGTACGGCTGGGGTGGCGACACCCGGGTGGTGGACGTCCATGTCCAGCGGCTGCGCACCAAGATCGGCCAGGACAGGATCGAGACCGTCCGTGGCTTCGGCTACAAGCTCAAGGCATGAGGGGGCCCGCTCCCACGGCCCGGTGGATGAGGCGGGATCCACGATGAACACGGCCCCACGGCCGGGGCGGGACGCGTCATGAAGCGGTTGGTCATCCGCACCGGAGTGCGGTGGAAGATCAGCATCGCCATCGCCTCGGTCGGCGCGCTGATCGCGCTCGCGCTGAGCCTGATCGTCCATAACGCCACCCGTGTCTCCATGCTCGACAACGCGCGTGACGCGCAGATGAGCCGCCTCCGGATGGCCCAGATCTGGTACGAGAGCGCCAAGGACAAGGGGCCGCGCGCCCACGATGTGAAGGTCAACGATCCGACGCTGCCCAAGGAGCTCCAGCGGCTGATGCAGCAGAAGCGGCGCGGCACCCTGGTGCAGGAACCCGACAGCGGGCCACCGCAGATCTGGGCCGCCGTGCCCCTCGCCGACGGTTCGGTGCTCTCCTCGCGCGTGCCGTTCGCCGGGCGGAGCGCCACCATCCTCAGGGATCTGGACCGGGCGCTGATCATCGGGTCGGTGTCGGTGGTCTTCGGCGGCTCGGCGCTGGGCGTGCTGATCGGCGGACAGCTCTCGCGGCGGCTGCGGCGGGCCGCGGCGGCCGCGGCGGAGGTCGCCGAGGGCAACACCGACGTACGGGTCCTGAACGCGATCAGCGGGGTCGTCCGCGACGAGACCGATGAGCTGGCCCACGCCATCGACGCGCTGACCGACGCCCTCCAGGCCCGGATCGACGCCGAGCGCCGGGTCACCGCGGACATCGCGCACGAGCTGCGCACCCCGGTGACCGGTCTGCTGACCGCCGCCGAGCTGCTGCCCCCGGGACGCCCGACGGAGCTGGTACGGGACCGTGCGCAGGCGATGCGCACCCTGGTCGAGGACGTGCTGGAGGTCGCCCGGCTCGATGGCGCCTCCGAGCGCGCGGAGCTCCAGGAGGTGGCGCTGGGTGAGTTCGTCACCCGCCGGATCGCGATCTTCGGCCAGGACGTCTCCGTCCAGGTCGTGCACGACTCGTGGGTGAGCACCGATCCCCGGCGGCTGGAGCGGATCCTCTTCAACCTGCTCAGCAATGCCGTCAAGTACGGCAAAGCACCGATAGAGGTGACGGTCGAGGGCCGGGTGGTGCGGGTGCGCGACCACGGTCCCGGCTTTCCGGAGGCCTTGCTCCGCGAGGGCCCGAGCCGCTTCCGTACCGGCGCGAGCGACCGGGCGGGCACGGGGCACGGGCTGGGGCTGACGATCGCCTCGGGCCAGGCACGGGTCCTGGGCGCCCGGCTGACCTTCCGCAACGCGGCGCCGGCGGGCCCGTCCTCCCCCGCCGACGAGCCCGCGGCCGCCGGGGGCGCGGTCGCGGTGCTGTGGCTGCCGGAGCACGCGCCGACGGCGACGGGCAGCTTTCCCGTACTGCGCCTGGGCAGCTGACCGGACGGCCGGACACGGCCGGTATCCCCCTCCCCGTACACCGGCGAACACGCTGGTGAGCGTCCCGACGGGCGCTCTGGCACGCGCTCTGCCCCACACTCCGGCGAGCATCTCGACGAGTCCGAGAAGCGAGCGGCACGGCGCCGGAGGCCGACGGAGGGCGGGAAACCGGGTGAGGAGAGGAATCCGGTGGCGGAGGCGCGCGGCCCGGCGGCGGGACGGCGCGCCGGAAACTAACCGACCGCCGTGCCCGCGCGACTCTGTGTCAGCGATGTCCATGCCTCGATGGTGACACCCGCCACTGACAACGGCCCCCGGCGCTGACGCGCGGGGGGCCGTGGCTCAGGAGGCGGCCGCGCCGGGGACGGCGGGCCTCAGGGCGTACCTCAGAGGGTGACGCCCATGGAACGCAGGTAGCTGACCGGGTTCACGGAGCTGCCGTAGTTCGGGGTGGTGCGGATCTCGAAGTGCAGGTGCGGACCGCTGGAGTTGCCGGTGTTGCCGGACAGGGCGATCTGCTGACCGGCCTTGACCTGCTGGCCCGCGCTCACCTGGACCGTGGAGAGGTGGGCGTACTGGGAGTACGTGCCGTTGGTGTGCTTGACGACGACGGCGTTGCCGTAGGCGGGACCGTCACCGGCACCGTTGCCACCGGCCTTGACGACCGTACCGGCGCCGACGGACTTGACCGGGGTGCCGGTCGGGACGGCGAAGTCCTGGCCGGAGTGGTTGCTGGCCCACATGTTGCCGGCCTTGCCGTAGGTGGCGGTCAGGGCGTAGGAGCTGACCGGCTTGGTCCAGCCCTTGGCCGAGATCGCGGCGGTCGGCTTCGCGGCGGCCTTGGCCTGGATGGCCTGCGCCTGGGCCTGGGCCTTGACGGCGCTCGCGGCGCTCACCTTGACGGGGGCGACAGTGGGGGCGCTGGTGTCCGCCGCGAGCGCCACTCCCGTGCCGAGGACCGCGGACGCTCCCAGACCGGCGACAAGCACGGCTGCGGTGCGGTTACGGAGAACGGACGGGCGGGGGCGACGGGAAGTGAAGCGCTGCATACGGATGGAACCTCCGGGACAGATCTGAGCAAAAGCGAACCCGGCACGGGATGTGCGCCGGGCGGTGCTGCCCCACCTTGGTAACCGAACCACCCACTTCACCTCAAACACCCCAACTACGACATTCCGTCGTAGTTGAAGCGTGAGTGACGCACTTCCTTGACACCCCTCAGGCTCGGCCGCCCGCTCCGGCCGGAGGTACGCGAAAGATCTCCGGCAGGAAGGTTTGGATCCGCCGCGACCCCCGCGAAGTGGGGCGCGGACCCCTGCCGCCCCCTTCGCCGTCCACCGGAACGCCCGGATCCGAGCCGCGCGTCGCCCGCCGCGACCGACCGTCGGGCCACGGCGAGCGGAACGGGCCCTCCGGGCGCCATCCGGCACTCCTAACCGGGTTAGTAGGCGCCGGAGGGCCTGTGTGGCTTGTCACCGGCCGGGGCCTGCCGGTGTTACCTGGGCCACGGCCACGGTGTTACCCAGGCCACCCGATCCGGGCCTCCGCAGCGATCGGGAAGGGCGGAGAACGAGGCGTGCCGGTGACCCAGGCCACTCATCGGGCCGTCTATCGAGCCCTGTCGGGCCACCCAGCGTCCCCGGCCCGTCGACCGAGGGTCCGGGCGGGCGCCCTGACCGTGGCCCGCGCCACCCCGGAAGCCGTCCTCACCTCGTGAACCGCGCCGGTCCGGACCTCCCGGTCGCCTCCCTTCGCCACACCGGACCATCCGCGCGGCCCACCCACGGGCCGGGTCCACCGCCCGCCGGCCGGGGCCGCACCCCCAGACCCGGCACCAGCAACAGGCCCGAAGCTCTCCCTCAGGAGCTGCCCGCCGCCCCAGCCACCTCGGCGGACACACCCGTTTCTCCACCCCGGCGCGACCTCCCGCCCCCGGCCGTCAGCCCCGCGCGGCCGTCTTCCCCGCCCCGCCCCCTCCAGGGATCCTCATGCTCATGACCAGATCTCAGACCCAGCCCCGGACCCGGCGTCCCGCACGCCCCCGGACGCGTCCGCTCCTCATCGGCCTCGCCGCCGTCCTGACCGCCTCCCTGAGCTGGAGCTCCCCGGCCGGAGCGGGCCCCTCCGCCAACGGGCTCAAGGCCGCGATCGACACCCTCCTCACCGACCCACGGCTCGACGGCGGCCAGGCGGGTGTGGTCATCGCCGACGCCACCACCGGCGAGCGGCTCTACCAGCGCGACAGCACCGACCGCCAGATGCCCGCCTCGAACACCAAGCTGGCCACCTCCGCCGCGGCGACCGCCCTCCTGGGGCCGGAGTACCGTTTCGCCACCGAGGTCCTCACCCCGGGCCGCCGTATGGGGTCCACCCTCGTCGGCGATCTCTATCTCCGTGGCGGTGGCGACCCCACCACCCTCGCCAAGGACTACGACCGGCTCGCCGCCGATCTCGCCGCCACCGGGGTACGCCGGGTCACCGGCCTCCTTATCGCCGACGACACCCGGTTCGACACCGCCCGCCTGGGCCGCGCCTGGGCCGCCGACGACGAGTCCTCCTACTACTCGGCGCAGATCTCACCACTCACCGTCGCGCCCGACACCGACTACGACTCCGGCACGGTGATCATCGAGGCCGTCCCGGGCGCCAAGCCCGGCGACCGGCCGACCGTGACGGTGACGCCGAAGACCTCGTACGTACGACTAGACATCACCGGCACCACAGTCCCCACGGGGCAATCCGACACCCTCTCCATCGAGCGGCGCCACGGTGACAACACCATCACCATCAGTGGCAACATCCCCCTCGGTGCCCGTGCCACCAAGGAGTGGATCACCGTCTGGGAGCCCACCGGCTATGCCGCCGCGGTCTTCTCCGACGCTCTCACCCGCCATGGCATCCGCCTCGGCGGACCCACACGCCTTGGCCTCCCCACCCCTCCGGGCGCACGCGCCCTGGCCACCCATCACTCCATGCCCCTGAGGGAACTGCTGCTCCCCTTTATGAAGCTCTCCAACAACATGCACGCGGAGGCACTGACCAAGACGCTGGGGTACGAGACGGCCGGGCGCGGCACCTGGAGCGCGGGCCTCGCCGCGATCAACGCTTATCTCGCCCGGGAGGGCGTAACCACCTCCACGCTCCGCCAGGCCGACGGCTCGGGCCTCTCCCGGATGAACCTCTTCCCGGCCGAGCAGCTCGCACGGCTCCTGGTCGCGGTGCGGGACGCCCCCTGGTACCGCGACTGGTACGCCTCGCTTCCCGTGGCCTGTGCGTCAGACCGTGCGGTGGGCGGCACCCTGCGTACGCGGATGTGCGGCACGCCCGCCGCGCTCAACACCCGCGCGAAGACCGGATCCCTGACCGGGGCATCGGCGCTCTCCGGGTATGTCACGGACGCGGGCGGGCGCGAGCTGGTCTACAGCATCGTCCTCAACGACTATCTGGCACCGTCGGTGAAGAGCGTGGAGGACGCGATCGTGGTCACGCTGGCTCGCTCGGACACCGCCACGGGCACGATCCGGAGCACCTCCCCCCGGACGGCCCGGTCCACGGAACCCCCCGCCGACCGTGAGTGCTCCTGGGAGAAACCCGCCCGCTGCTGAGGTCCCCCGCACACAGCGAAGGAGCCGCCCCGGTCCCACACCCGCTATGGGGCGGGGAACCGGCGCGGCTCCTCCATCGATCGCTCCGGCCCGCGGCCGGATCGCCCGCTCTCAGCCGGTGAGCGTGTCCCGCTCACACCGCCGTGAGCGGGTCACGCTCCCTTGGACGCTCAGGCTTCCTTGGACAGGTTCGGCCCGGCGCCGCCGGCCGCCTGCTCGATCGGGGGGACATCCGGCAGGGCGGACTTCTCCTCGCCACGGAAGGTGAACTTCTTCTCCTCACCCTCACCCTCGGTGTCCACCACGACGATGTGACCGGGTCGCAGCTCGCCGAAGAGGATCTTCTCCGAGAGCACGTCCTCGATCTCACGCTGGATCGTCCGGCGCAACGGCCGGGCACCGAGCACCGGGTCGTAGCCCTTCTTAGCGAGCAGCGACTTGGCCGAGGGGCTCAGCTCCAGACCCATGTCACGGTCCTTCAGCCGCTCATCGACCTTGGCGATCATGAGGTCGACGATCTGGATGATGTCGTCCTCGGTGAGCTGGTGGAAGACGACGGTGTCGTCCACACGGTTCAGGAACTCGGGGCGGAAGTGCTGCTTCAGCTCCTCGTTGACCTTTGCCTTCATCCGCTCGTAGCCGGTCTTGACATCGCCCTGGGCCGCGAAGCCGAGGTTGAATCCCTTGGAGATGTCCCGGGTCCCGAGGTTGGTCGTCATGATGATGACCGTGTTCTTGAAGTCCACGACGCGGCCCTGGGAGTCGGTCAGCCGACCGTCCTCCAGGATCTGCAGAAGGGAATTGAAGATATCGGGGTGGGCCTTCTCGACCTCGTCGAAGAGGACGACGGAGAACGGCTTGCGGCGCACCTTCTCGGTGAGCTGGCCGCCCTCTTCGTACCCCACGTATCCCGGAGGGGAGCCGAAGAGGCGGGAAACCGTGTGCTTCTCGCTGAACTCCGACATGTCGAGGGAGATCAGGGCGTCCTCGTCACCGAAGAGGAATTCGGCGAGCGTCTTGGAGAGCTCGGTCTTACCCACACCGGACGGACCGGCGAAGATGAACGAGCCACCGGGGCGCTTCGGGTCCTTCAGACCCGCACGCGTCCGGCGAATAGCCTGCGAGAGCGCCTTGATGGCGTCCTTCTGGCCGATGACGCGCTTGTGCAGCTCGTCTTCCATGCGCAGCAGCCGGGAGGACTCCTCCTCGGTCAGCTTGAAGACCGGAATGCCGGTCGCCGTGGCGAGGACTTCGGCGATCAGTTCACCGTCGACCTCAGCGACGACATCCATGTCACCGGCCTTCCACTCCTTCTCCCGCTTGGCCTTCGCGGCGAGGAGCTGCTTCTCCTTGTCCCGCAGGGAAGCGGCCTTCTCGAAGTCCTGGGAGTCGATGGCCGACTCCTTGTCGCGGCGGACACCCGCGATCTTCTCGTCGAACTCACGGAGGTCCGGCGGCGCGGTCATCCGGCGGATCCGCATCCGGGAACCGGCCTCGTCGATCAGGTCGATCGCCTTGTCCGGCAGGAAGCGGTCCGAGATGTAACGGTCCGCGAGGGTGGCGGCCTGGACGAGGGCCTCGTCCGTGATGGAGACCCGGTGGTGGGCCTCGTAGCGGTCGCGCAGACCCTTGAGGATCTCGATGGTGTGCGGGAGCGACGGCTCGGCGACCTGGATCGGCTGGAAGCGGCGCTCCAGGGCCGCGTCCTTCTCCAGGTGCTTGCGGTACTCGTCCAGGGTGGTGGCACCGATGGTCTGGAGCTCACCACGGGCGAGCATCGGCTTCAGGATGCTGGCCGCGTCGATGGCGCCCTCGGCGGCACCCGCGCCGACGAGCGTGTGCAGCTCGTCGATGAACAGGATGATGTCGCCGCGGGTGCGGATCTCCTTGAGCACCTTCTTCAGGCGCTCCTCGAAGTCACCCCGGTAGCGGGATCCGGCGACCAGGGCACCGAGGTCCAGCGTGTAGAGGTGCTTGTCCTTGAGCGTCTCGGGGACCTCGCCCTTGACGATCGCCTGGGCCAGCCCCTCGACGACGGCGGTCTTGCCGACGCCGGGCTCGCCGATGAGGACGGGGTTGTTCTTGGTGCGCCGGGAGAGCACCTGCATGACCCGCTCGATCTCCTTCTCGCGCCCGATGACCGGGTCGAGCTTGGACTCACGGGCGGCCTGGGTGAGATTCCGGCCGAACTGGTCCAGGACGAGCGAGGTCGAGGGGGTGCCCTCGGCCGGGCCGCCGGCGGTGGCGGCCTCCTTGCTCCCGGAGTAACCGGAGAGCAGCTGGATGACCTGCTGCCGGACCCGGTTCAGATCGGCGCCGAGCTTCACGAGGACCTGGGCGGCGACGCCCTCGCCCTCGCGGATCAGGCCGAGCAGGATGTGCTCCGTGCCGATGTAGTTGTGGCCGAGCTGGAGGGCCTCGCGAAGCGACAGCTCCAGGACCTTCTTGGCACGGGGAGTGAAGGGGATGTGACCGGACGGGGCCTGCTGGCCCTGACCGATGATCTCCTCCACCTGCTGGCGGACCGCCTCGAGCGAAATCCCGAGGCTCTCCAGGGCCTTAGCGGCGACACCTTCACCCTCGTGGATGAGGCCCAGGAGGATGTGCTCGGTGCCGATGTAGTTGTGGTTGAGCATCCGGGCTTCTTCCTGAGCCAGGACGACAACCCGCCGCGCGCGGTCGGTGAACCTCTCGAACATCGTTAATCGCTCCTCAGAGCGGTCAGGCAGTAAGGGGTCGGTCCCCTCCCTGTCCTTCCGCAGCTTAGTCCCGCAAGCGGGGACCGCTCATTCCAACTGCCGACACCCGTCTGTGGCCTCCTGACCCCTGAACGCCGACAACTGCTCCAACCCGATGGTGCGAGACGATGTTCCCGCAGGCCAGGCAGTTACTCTCTCCATCAGTACGCCGATGGCGAACGTAAGGCCGCCCTGCGAGCGTGTCGCCCCTCCCCACTAGGAATGTCTTACCCGCTGGCACTGACAGAACATGCCGCGCGCACGGTTCCCCTCAGCTATGGGCGAACAACCACACGGCGATCCGTACGACATCCCCCACCCCGCACTATTCGTACCGCCGGCACTGACCCCCTGTGACAACGACCCACCGCGGTCACCCTCCCACCCTGCGTAACTCCCGGAGGTGGCCGGGAGTTCCCGGAATATGTCACGGACCGTTGCACAGCCCCGCGCCCCTTTCGGCACTCCCGGTGGAAGCCAGGGGTCCGCACGACGCGGTTCCGACGGGGCCCGCGGAACGCACGGAACGCACGGAACCGGCAGAGCTGACGGTGCCATGACACCGTGGGCGCGATGGTACGAGACCGTGCTCGACTGGGCGTCCACTGACGGCCCACCCGTGGGCCTGCTGACCGGATCCCGCTTCGACGTCCTGGAAGCACCCCTGGAGGCCGGGAAGGCCGCGCTGCGGCGCCTGGACGCGCTCGGCTGCCCTACCGGGCCGGTCGCGGTCGCGGACGGACGTCTAGGGCTGCTGGTGGCCACGGGCAGCGCCGACGAGTTGCCGGGACTGCTCGACTGGCTGGAGTGGGGCGGGATCACCCTGGGACTGACCGCCCGGGGCGCCGGAGGGCGGATGACCGCCCCACCACCTCCGGGCACCGTGGTCCCCATGCCGCCCGCCGGAGGCGGAGGGACCGGCTCCCGGGAGGCCGCGCACTGGCTGCGGCCCCCCGTGCCGGGGCGCGAGGTGGAGCCGACGCTCCCGGCGCTGTCCCCTTTCGGGCGCGGTCCGGGTGCCAACCAGGGCCACGGCCCCGATCTCGTACGACTCCTGGACACGGTGGCCACGGAGTGCCACCGGGCCCGTTTGCTGCGTACGAATGCGCGAGCGCCGCGAAGCGCGCACACGCACGAATACCCAGCGTGCGAATACTCGGCCGACTAAGAGAGTGCTGAGCGTCCCGCTCAGCCGTTCGCCTTCTCGTACGCCTCACGGACCGTGGCCGGGACACGGCCTCGGTCGTTGACCTCGTAACCGTTGGCCTTGGCCCACGCACGGATTTCGGCGGTGTCCTTGTTGCCACTCACCGACGCGCGTCCCTTGCCACGACCCGAAGCGGCGCGACCACCGGTGCGCCGACCGTTCTTGGCATACGGCTCAAGGAGACCGCGGAGCTTGTCCGCATTGGCGGTGGTGAGGTCGATCTCGTAGGTCTTGCCGTCCAGAGCGAACGTCACCGTCTCGTCCGCCTCGCCGCCGTCGAGGTCATCGACAAGAAGGACCTGAACCTTCTGTGCCACCGGATTTCCTTTCATCGAAAATGCAGTACGCGGAAAGGAAACCGCTTTTTCTTGAAAAACTCAAACCCTTGGCAGAGGTTCAGAACCTCAAGAACGCGGGAAACGTGCGCGATTCGGACATAGGGATCGTCCGCAAGCAGTGATCACAGGTGCAGAAGCATCCGGCTGTTGCCCAAGGTGTTGGGCTTCACCCGTTCGAGCCCCAGGAACTCGGCGACACCCTCGTCATAGGAACGGAGCAGCTCCGCGTAGACATCTCCGTCGACCGGTGTCTCACCGATCTCCACGAAGCCGTGCTTGGCGAAGAAGTCCACTTCGAAGGTGAGGCAGAAAACCTTGCGCACACCGAGCCAGCGCGCGGTGTGGAGCAGCTTGTCCAGTACTTGATGGCCGATCCCCGCCCCCTTGAACTGCGGATCCACGGCGAGAGTCCGCACTTCCGCGAGGTCTTCCCACATCACGTGTAGCGCACCGCAGCCGACGACGGTGGCGTCCTCGTCGCGTTCCGCGACCCAGAACTCCTGGATGGCTTCGTAAAGTGTGACGGTCGCTTTGTCGAGCAGGATGCCATCCCGTACGTAGGGATCCACGAGTCGACGGACCGCGGGCACATCGGTGGTCCGGGCCCGTCTGACGGTGACGGCATTTGCTGCGGCATAAGGCATACGGTGACGTTATCGCTCCGGAGCCGCTCCGCCTTCGGCGGGCGGCTCCGCTCCATCACCACCGGACTCGGGAGGATCCTCGGGCACGGCGACCCGATCCACCTGGACCATACGGACAGCGGCCTGGAGCGACTCCCGCTGCTCGGGAGACATCATGCCGAAGAAGGCGACCAGCGCGGCGGCGGGGTTGTCGCTCTGGGACCACGCGTCGTTCATCAGCGCGGCGGAGTAGGCGGCGCGAGTGGATACAGCGGTATATCGATAGGCGCGGCCCTCGACTTCCCTGCGGAGCCAGCCCTTCTGATGAAGATTGTCCATAACCGTCATGACGGTCGTGTAGGCGATGGACCGTTCCTGCTGAAGGTCTTCCAGGACTTCCCGGACAGTTACCGGACGGTTCCACTGCCAGACACGCGTCATCACGGCGTCTTCGAGCTCTCCCAATTGACGGGGCACATTTCCACCATAGTGGGCAAAACCAGAATGGCAGGTAATGACGTAACAAAAAGGACGCATGATGGTGCGGTGTCAACCGCGCGCACGTGCTGGCGAGCATGCTGCGGCGCCCCGCCCATCCCATCAACCATGCGTGAGCGGACGCACGGGGAAGGGGAAGCGGCGCGGGGAAAGAGTCCGAGCGGCGGGGCCGGAGATCCGGCGGAGGTCGCCAGGGTGGACCGCAGGGCCGGGGGCGGAGATCCGGTGGCGTAGCCGACCCGACGGCGTCGAGAAAGCTGGCGACACCGGATCCAGGCGTGACGACTGGGCGGCCCGGCGGAGCGGCTGACCAAAGGACCGATTCGGGTGGCGCGGTGGAGCCGACGGCCTGCCTCCGGGAAGGGGCCATCGACTCCACCGCCCCTGTCTTGTGAGGCAGGGGCAGTGGACGAGGTGGACCGCGCGGGCGGTCCGTGCCAGGTCAGTCCGTACGCGGGGTCTGACGGGTGGCCTCGGCGCGGGCGATCGTGGCGTCCACGATCGCATCCTCCTTGGCCTTGTTCGGGCCGCCCTGGCTCTTGACGATGGTCACGATCAGAGCGGTGAAGAAGGTGGCCATCACCACGGGCGGCACGAGGGCGGATACGTAGTCCATGACTCCCAGAGTAGCTAGCCCGCCGCGAGCCGCTCCGGTGGGGGCGCGGGGCGGCGGCGCGGCGGGAAGACCTCGGAGGGCTTGGGGACGGGTCGCTCACCCGGGGTGGGCTTGGGAGCGGGACTCGGTGTGGCCGGCTCCGGCTTGGGCCGACGCTGAGGCGTCTGAGGCCGACGCTCGGGGGTGGGCTTGGCGGCGGACTCATCGGCGGCCAGGAACGGCTCGTACGGCTCCCCGGACCGACGAGGCTCATCGACCCGTCCGCCAGGAAGCGCCAAGAGGCGGGTGCGAGGTGCTGGAGTGGTGACTCGTCGGGCCAGGCGGCCGCGCACGGAGTGCTCGGCGAGGATCTGACAGCGCTCCAGGACCACGTCGGCGACGGGATTCGTCCGCAGGGTCCGCAGGGCGGCGAGATCCTCGGGGCGCGGGTCGTAGCCCGCCGCCAGGGCGTCCTGGAGCAACTCCAGATATCCCGTGATGGAACCGGGGAGGGCGTCGCGGTACCGGGCGAGGTCGGCGAGGAGGAAGGCGCGCAGCCGGGCGGCCTCGCGCGTGGCCTCGTCGAGAGAGCCCGCCAGGCGGTGGCAGCCCTGGACGTCCTCAGGGGTGAGGGAGGTGGGGTGGAGGGCGACGGCGAGGGCGCGTCGGAGCACACGCAGCTCATCTGCGCTGAAGGCCATACCGCCGCGGGATCCGTATGGCGTGGGCATGGCCCGACGATACGTGGAGGGTGGACAAAATTCACTTAATGGTGGTTATTCGGGCGTGCCGGAGTCCTTTCGACGAGCCGGAGTCCTTTCGACGAGGGGGAGATGGAGGTGAACTACTGGAGGACGGGTGTCGCGTGTGAGGTTTGGCCAGCGGGCGAGGTCCGGCCAGCGGGAGGGCACGGACCTCCCGGGGGCCGGTGGGCTCCTGCCTCGCTCTCGCTCGTTCCAGCCCTTGTGAGGCCGGCCCGGTCGAGGAGCCGCATCCGCCCCGGTCGGCGGGCGGGCACGGCGTCCTCCGGCCGGAATCCTGGTCGGAAGGAGAACCGAGCTTGTGGCCCGGACTGGCCGCCCGAACCGGTAGAAGGCCGTCGGACCCGATCGGGAATCCGGTGTCGGAACGGGTCGGAGAACTCGCCGGAACCGAGGGGAGACGGGCCGAGGGCCTCGACCGGAATCCGGGCGGGGAGCAGGTGGGATCCTCCCCGCCGGATCAGCGACGGGTGGCGAGGAGTTGTGACCACCATGCCCTGAATCCGATGAGGCCGGGAGCTGACCGTCCACAGCTCAGGCCATTAGTCATATGGATCAAGGCCGCTGTGGACAGCGCGCGGCACGAATGACCGGGTTCGGGCGAAGCTTTCGGCATGACACGAACACATGAGCCCGACCGTTGTCCGGGTCCGGCCCTCAGCGCCCGGTCCGCCCCCGTCCGCCCAATCGGCATCCGGCGGGGCTCTCCCCCCTTACGCGGCCGGGCGGGCCTGTCCGGCTGGGCGGGCCTGTCCGGCCCGCTCTGTTCCTCCGGGCCATTCCGCTTCGCCAGACCACTTCGTTCCTCCGAGCCGACCCGGTCATCCAGGCCGGTCTCTCCCCCCATGCCGCCCGGCCTGGGCGCACCACCCGACGCACCACCCGGCCGGTCCTCGGGCGACGCGCGTGCGCCCGCGGTCAGCGCCCCGCGGACAGTGCTCCGTCAACGGGACACTCCCCTACATGCGCGAGACGTTCCGCTCGTAGACCAGTCGCAGCCCGATCAGCGTGAGCCATGGCTCGTGCTCGTCGATCTCGGCCGCGTCACCGAGGACCATCGGTGCCAGACCGCCCGTGGCGATCACGGTGACATCGTCCGGATCGCCCGTGGTCAGCTCCCGCTTCATCCTGCGGACCACACCGTCGACCTGCCCGGCGAAGCCGTAGAGGATGCCGGACTGCATCGCCTCGACCGTGTTCTTGCCGATCACACTGCGCGGTCGGGCCAGCTCGATCTTGCGCAACTGCGCGCCCCTGACGCCGAGGGCGTCGACCGAGATCTCGATACCGGGGGCGATCACCCCACCGGTGTACTCGCCCCGTGCGCTCACCGCGTCGAAAGTGGTCGCGGTGCCGAAGTCGACGACGATCGCGGGGCCGCCATAGAGCTCCACCGCCGCCAGCGCGTTGATGATCCGGTCCGCGCCGACCTCCTTGGGGTTGTCCATGAGGATCGGCACCCCGGTCTTGATGCCGGGTTCGACGAGGACCGACGGCACATCACCGTAGTACCGCCGGGTGACCTCACGCAGTTCGTGGAGGACGGAGGGGACGGTGGAGCAGATGGAGATCCCCTCGATGCCGTCACCGAGTTCCATCCCGAGCAGGGGGTGCATGCCCATCAGGCCCTGGAGCAGCACCGCCAGCTCGTCCGCGGTACGACGGGCATCGGTGGAGATGCGCCAGTGCTCGACGATCTCCTCGCCGTCGAAGAGGCCCAGGACGGTGTGCGTGTTACCGACGTCGATGGTGAGCAGCATCAGAGATCCGCCTCATCGGCTTCACGGAGGTCGAGACCGATGTCCAGGATGGGCGCGGAGTGGGTCAGGGCGCCGACGGCGAGATAGTCGACCCCCGTCTCCGCATAGGCGCGGGCGTTGGCGAGGGTCAGTCGCCCGGAGGACTCCAGGACCGCGCGGCCCGCGACGATCTCCACCGCGTCCTTGGTCTCGGCCGGGGAGAAGTTGTCCAGCAGGATCAGGTCGGCGCCCGCCTCCAGGACCTCGCGGACCTGGTCCAGGGTGTCCACCTCGACCTCGATGGGCAGTTCGGGGAAGGCGTGCCTGACTGCCTTGAAGGCCGCCGCGACTCCGCCCGCCGCGACCACGTGGTTGTCCTTGACCAGGGCCGCGTCGGAGAGCGACATCCGGTGGTTGGCCCCTCCGCCACACCGGACCGCGTACTTCTCCAGGGCCCGCAGTCCGGGTGTCGTCTTACGGGTGTCGCGCACCTTCGCCCCGGTCCCCTCCAGGGCATCGGCCCAGGCGCGGGTGGCGGTGGCGATCCCGGAGAGGCGGCACAGGATGTTCAGGGCGCTGCGCTCGCCGGTGAGCAGCTCACGGGTGCTGGTGGTGACGGAGAGGAGCTTCTGGCCAGCCTCGACACGGTCGCCGTCGGCGACATGACGCTCGACCGCGAACTCACGGGTGGCGACCACGGAGAGGATCGCCTCGGCGATCTGGATGCCCGCGACCACCCCGGGCTCACGGGCGGTGAAGTCACCGGTGCTGACCGCGTCCTCCGGGACGGTCGCCACGGTGGTGACGTCCACCCCGCCGTCGAGATCCTCACTGAGCGCGAGATGTGCGACGTCCTCGACCTGGACGGGGTCGAGCCCGGAGGCGGTGAGCAGAGCGGCCAGGGCGGGGTCCAGGCCGCAGGCGTACTCCTCCGCGTCGGACGGGTCGGTTCCGCAGCCGCAGGAGTCCCCACAGCCGATCTGGATCAGCGGTACGTCGACGGGGGTGGGTCGTTCTTGGGGCGTGCTCACGGCTGGGACTCCCTCATGGCTGTCGGCGGAAACGTGGTGCTCTCCGTCCGCGTGACGAGGAGCGATCGGTCGGGCGCGAGGCGCACGACGACATGGTGGCGCCCGGTGGTGTCATCACGGTCAGGGTGGTCCTCGCGCCAGTGACAGCCGCGGGTCTCCTCGCGGTGCAGGGCGGCGGCGGTCAGCACCCGCGCGACACAGAGCAGGTTGGTGGTCTCCCAGGAGTCCACCCCGGGTTCGGCGTCCTTCTCGCGGTCAACGGCCGTGGCGGAGCGGTCGAGCGCTCCCAGCGTGTCGGCGGCCTCCCGCAGGCTCGCGGCGGAGCGCAGCACACCCGCTCCCTGGGACATGGTCCGCTGGATCCGGGACCGCGCCTCGGGGGCGATCAGCGGAAGCACGGAATCGGAGGAGGTGGTGAGCGGAACGGGCCGCGGGGCGGTGAGAGGAGCGAGGGAGGCGATGTCATCGGCGATGCGCTCGGCGAAGACCAGACCTTCGAGAAGGGAGTTGGACGCCAGCCGGTTGGCGCCGTGCACCCCGGTGCAGGCGACCTCGCCACAGGCCCACAGCCCAGGGACGGTGGTGCGGCCGCGCAGATCAGTCCGTACGCCTCCCGAGGCGTAGTGGGCGGCCGGTGAGACCGGGATGGGTTCGGTGACCGGATCGATGCCATGGGCACGGCAGGCGGCCAGGATGGTGGGGAAGCGGTGCTCCCACATCTCGGCGCCGAAATGACGGGCGTCGAGGTACATGTGGTCGGCGCCCTGTCCCCGCATCCGGCGCATGATCGCCTTCGCGACGATGTCGCGGGGGGCGAGTTCGGCGAGTTCGTGGGCGCCGAGCATAAAGCGGGTGCCGGAGGCATCGACCAGATGGGCTCCCTCACCCCGGACCGCCTCAGAGACGAGGGGCTGCTGGCCCTCGGAGTCGGGGCCGAGGAAGAGCACGGTGGGGTGGAACTGGACGAACTCCAGGTCGGAGACCTCCGCCCCGGCGCGCAGGGCGAGCGCGACGCCGTCGCCGGTGGAGACGGCGGGGTTGGTGGTGGCGGCGAAGACCTGGCCCATGCCACCGGTGGCGAGGACGACGGCGGGAGCGTGGACCGCGCCGACACCGTCGTGCTGACCCTCGCCCATGACATGCAGGGTGACGCCCGCGGTGCGGCCGTCGGAATCGGTCAGGAGGTCAAGGACGAGTGCGTTCTCCACAGTGGTCAGTCCGGCGGCGCGGACCGCCTCGACCAGGGCGCGGGAGATCTCGGCGCCGGTGGCGTCGCCGCCCGCGTGCGCTATGCGGCTGCGGTGGTGACCGCCCTCGCGGGTGAGGGCTATCTCGCCGGTCGCCGAGGTGTCGAAGCGGGCGCCCGTGGCGATCAGCCGCCGTACCGCGTCGGGCCCCTCGGTGACCAGGGCGCGTACGGCTTCCTCGTCACAGAGACCGGCGCCCGCGACGAGGGTGTCCTCCAGGTGCTGCTCGGGTGTGTCGCCCTCGCCGATCGCGGCGGCGATCCCGCCCTGGGCCCACCGGGTGGAGCCATCGTCGAGCCGGGCCTTGGTCACCACGACGGTGGTCAGCCCGGCCGCCGCGCAGCGAAGCGCGGTGGTCAGACCCGCGACACCCGAGCCGACGACAACGACATCGGCGGTGAGGGCCCACCCGGGGGCGGGGGCCGCCAGCCGTATGCCCGTGCCGTACGCGGGTGACAGGGTCACGAGGGAGCTCCGAAGCTGAGAGGGAGGTTGTCGATCAGACGGGTCATGCCGACCTTGGCGGCGACGGCGAGGATCGCGTCACCGGTGTGGTCGTCGGGGACTTCGGTGAAGTCGGCGGGGTCCACGAGGGCGAGATAGTCCAGGACGAGGGGCGGAGTGGCACGGGCGGCCTCGTCGAGGACCGCACGGGCCGCTGCCCGGGCGGCCGCGGCCCCGGCGTGGGCGGCCTGCGCGACCGCGGCGGCGTCAGCGGCGGCACGGGCCTCCCCTATCGCCGAGAGCGCGGCAGCGCGGGCGAGGGTGCCACCGCTGGCCTCCGCCCGTGCCGCGAGCGCCAGCTGGGCGGCGAGTCGGTCACGGGCCGCGAAGAGGGCACGGGAGAGGGTGAGGGCGGTGGTGCGTTCGGCTGGGGAGAGATAGCGGTTGCGGCTGGAGCGGGCGAGCCCGTCGGCCTCACGCACGGTGGGCACCCCGACGATCTCCACGGGGAAGTTCAGATCGCGCGCCATCCGGCGGATGAGGGCGAGCTGCTGGGCGTCCTTCTGTCCGAAGAGAGCCACATCCGGACGGGTGAGGTGGAGCAGCTTGGCCACGACGGTGAGCATGCCGTCGAAGTGACCGGGGCGGCTGGCGCCCTCCAGGCGCTCGCCGAGCGGCCCCGCGGTGATCGTCACCGCGGGCTGTCCCCCCGGGTAGATCTCGGCGGCCGAGGGAGCGAAGACCAGATCGGCGCCCGCGCCGGCGGCGGTGACGAGATCGGCGTCGAGGGTCCTGGGATACCGGTCCAGATCCTCGCCCACCCCGAACTGGAGCGGATTGACGAAGACGGTGACGGCGACGAGCCCCTCGCGCCCCACCCGTTCCCGGGCCGCGCGGATGAGGGCGGCGTGCCCCTCGTGGAGCGCGCCCATCGTCATCACGACGGCCGTGCGGGAGTCGTCACCGGAGGTTCGCGCGCCGAGGGCGGCGTCCAGCTCGGCGATGGTCGGTACGAGGACGAGAGCACTGGTCATGGTCAAGGTGCCACCGTGAGAGATCGGGCCGGCAGGGAGAGAAGAGGTGAGGCTGCCAGGGCAGGCCGCCCCGAAGGGGGTCCTACGACGGCAATAGCCCGCTGATCAGCCATGGCCGCCACCGGGCGGGTGCATCGCCGCCCGCTGGGGTTCACCTGGCGGAGGAGAGGGTGGGGAGAGAGGGAGAAGGGGCCTGCGGGGCCGGCCGTCCGTGGGGCCGGGGCCGGGCCGGTCAGCGCGCCAGTCGGCGCCGACGCGCGCATGGGCTTCGCACGCGTCATCGAGGGCCACCCGGACGCCGGGCGGCCCGTGGAGCGAAGCCGGGACGGAGGCGTCGCGGTGCGAGCTCCGGCCGGGGCACCCGCCGCGAGACGCGCAGGTCCTGGTGGAGGCGCGGTACCCGCCACTCCGGTGAGCGGCGCCTGGCGCCCTCTTGGGTGAACGAGGCTGGTCATCGGGGCGCGTCCTCGGCGAGGACACCGAGAAGGTCCTCGGCCAGCTCCGGCTTGAGGAGGCCATAGGCGAGGGCGCGATCGGCGGTGGTGCGGGCCATCGCGAGATAGCCCGCGACGGTGCCTGGTGCGTGTTTGCGCAGCTCGGCGACGTGGGCGGCCACGGTGCCCGCGTCACCGCGCGCGACCGGACCGGTCAGGGCGGCGTCACCGGAGCGCAGGGCGTTGTCCAGGGCGGCGCCGAGAAGGGGGCCGAGCATGCGGTCAGGCGCGGACACCCCTGCTGTGCGCAACAGCTCCATCGACTGGGCGACCAGCGTGACCAGGTGGTTGGCGCCGAGGGCCAGGGCGGCGTGGTAGAGCGGCCGGGCCTCCTCGGCGATCCACTCGGGCTCCCCGCCCATCTCGATGACCAGCGCCTCGGCCGCGAGCCTCAGCTCGTCGGGGGCGGTCACCCCGAAGGAGCACCCGGCGAGCCGCTGGACGTCCACGCTGGTGCCCGTGAAAGTCATCGCGGGGTGCAGTGCGAGCGGCAGCGCGCCCACACGGGTGGCCGGGGCCAGCACCCGGGCGCCGAACCGGCCGGAGGTGTGTGCCAGCAGCTGGCCGGGCCGTACGGCACCGGTCTCCACCAGCCCTTCGACGAGCCCGGGCAGCGCGTCGTCCGGAACGGTGAGCAGCACCAGCTCGGCACGGGCCAGCACCTCGGCGGGCGGAACGACCGGGACCTCGGGCAGGAGCGCGGCGGCCCTGCGGCGGGAGTCGTCCGAAACCGCCGAGACGGCGACGGGCCGGTGTCCCGCGAGCTGGAGCGCGGCGGCGAGCGCCGGTCCGACCCGACCCGCGCCGACGATGCCCACGGTGAGACGGGCGGGTCTGCTCTGCGCGTCGAGCGGGTCGTGTGGTGGGGTGGGGTTCACGTGGTACGGCCTTCCGTTCCAGTCCGCGGCGGGTACCGGACGATGTGCCGTCATGCTACGCCAGCACCGAAAACCCCTCGGGTTGTCCACAGGCTGTGGGCGATGATCGGCGGATGACCGAGACAAGCGATCAGCGGGGCGGGGCGGACGAGCATCGCGGGGAGCAGGAGGCCCGGCCCGGTGAACCGGCGACGAGCCACCGGGAGCCCCAGCCCCGGCCCGACGCTGTGGCGACCTCTCCCCCGGGCGGGGCGGACACCCCCGGCACCCGGCCCGGCCCTGGCCGCCCCCCGGGCGGCGGCCAGGGCGTGGAACACGGCATGGACCGAGGCGCGCACCAGGGCAGCCACGCGGACCCGGAGCTGGCCCCGGAAGGAAACCAGGGCGCGGACCTGGACCCGGCCCCTGCCCAGGACGCGACTCCCGGCCCTGCCCAGGCCTCAGGCTCGAACCAGCCCCACAGGGCGGACCAGGATGGGAGCGAGCCGGGTGTTCCGGCCGGGGAGATCACGGCGGGGCGGCGGCCTCCGTCCCCCCGCCCCGCCGACCAGGGCGAAGCGTGGGCTGGTGAACGAACCGACGAAAGGGGCGATGACCAGCCCGCCCGCCAGGACGGCACCGACACCACCGACACCGCCACCGACACCGCCACCGCCACCGACGACCAGACCGACAACTACCGACCCGACGAGCGGCCCGACGCTGCGGCCGACCGGAAGCGGCGTCTGGCCGCGTGGCGGGGGTCGGAACGGGCGCTGTGGCGTTCCTCGGCCGAGTACACGATCGGAGAGCGGCTCTCCGCGCTGACGGCGGAGTCTCGGGAGGTGTACGCGTTCGACCAGACGGTCGACATCTACGGGGACGGCATCGTGGCGGAGCTGGAGCGCCGGGTCGCCGACCGCCTCGGTATGGAGGCGGCGGTGTTCTTCCCGAGCGGCACCATGGCCCAGCAGGTCGCGCTCCGCTGCTGGGCGGGGCGCACCGGGAACGACACCGTGGCCCTCCACCCCCGGTCCCATCCACAGGTGCATGAGCGGGACGCGCTCTCCGTGGTCAGCGGGCTGCGTACGGTCCACCCGACGTCGCGTCCCCACTCCCTGCCCACGGCGGCCGAGGTCGCCGAGTGCGAGGAGCCGTTCGGGACGCTGATGCTGGAGCTGCCGCTGCGGGAGGCCGGATTCGCCCTCCCGTCCTGGGAGGAGCTCCAGGAGGTGGTGGCGGCGGCACGGGAACGGGACGCCGTCGTCCACTTCGACGGCGCGCGGCTGTGGGAGTGCGAGACCCACTTCGGCCGTGATCTCGCGGAGATCGCCGCCCTCGCCGACAGCGTGTACGTGTCGTTCTACAAGTCGCTCGGCGGTCTCTCCGGTGCCGCGCTCGCGGGTCCCGCCGAGGTGATGGACGAGGCCCGCGCGTGGCGTCACCGCTACGGTGGCCAGCTCTTCCAGCAGTTCCCGGTGGCGCTCTCGGCCTTGGTCGGCCTGGCACGCGAGCTGCCCCGGCTGCCGTCCTACGTCGCCCACGCCCGGCTGATCGCCCCGGCCCTGGAGTCCGCCCTCCGTGAGGCGGGCCTGCCCTGGTTCCGGGTCCAGCCCTCGCTCCCGCGGACCCACCAGTTCCAGGTCTGGCTCCCCTATCCGAAGGAGAGGCTGGACGACGCCTCGGTACGGCAGGCGGAGGAGACCGGGGTGACCCTTTTCCGGGGCTGGTACGAGAGCGGCGAGCTGCCGGGCATGTCGATGACCGAGGTGACGGTCCAGGCGGAGGGCCTGACCTGGGACGCGGAGGATGTACGGAAGGCGGTGGGCGACTTCCTGCGGAGGCTGGCGCCCTGACCCCGTCCGCCCGCCGGGGGATCGGCCCAGCGGGCGGACACCCCCGGCGCACCGGAGCGGACCGGGCGCGCCTCGCCCACCGGCGCCCCCACCATCTCGCGCCACCACCCCGCTACCGCCGCGCCCACCACCCCACCACGCCCACCACCCCGCCTACCGCCGCGCCCGCCTCGCGCGGCGCGCCCTCCACCCCCTGCTCCCCGTCCGCTCCCCCGGTCCCGCCCCTCCCTCCGCCCCTTCCATCGGCCCGGCCCCTTCCATCGGCCCGGCCCCCTCCGGCGAACCGGCCCGCCCTGGCGCCGCCCGCCCCGGAAGGAGCTCGCGCAGGACCTGCCAGTCGTCGCGGCCCGGCTGGGGAGGGGTGCGCTCGCCCCAGCGGGCCGCGCGATAGGTGTCGACAAGATGCTGGTGAATGGCGTTCATGGCATTCACGTTCGTTCGCCGCCGCTCCCCGGGTCACCTCGATTGACGAGCACCGTCAACCGATGACGCGTGGATCGGCCCGACCCCGCACCATGGGGCGTGTGAGCGTGACCATCGACATCAGCGGGCTCCCTGAGGAGCGCATCGCCTTCGACATCCACCCCCTCGCGGAACTGGGCGTCGCCCTCCACGCCCTGTCCGAGCCGGGCCACCACCCCGGGCTGCACGGCTGGGCCACCGCGACGGCCACCGCGCTCCCGCCCTGCCTCGCCGACCGGCTCCATGAGGCGGACTTCCTGTGGCGGACGACGTTCTCGGACGTCTTCCTGCCCTTCGCCGGTCTGCCCGCGGACGCCGCGCTCCCCGCACTCACCCCACCGACCCGGTCCGCCCCACTCCTCCCATCCGCCCCACTCCCCGCCCCCGCAGGACCGGCCGCCACGCCCACCGGAGCAGCCACGCCCGCCGCCCCCGCAGGACCGGCCACGCCCACCGGACCAGTCCGGGGCGTGGGCCAGGCCCTCACCCTCGCCGGCGAACTCGATGTGCTGGACCGGCTCGACGACGAACGGTTCGTCTCGGCGGCCCTGGAGTTCAGCTGCTCCAGCGACTACACGGCGGGAGGCCCCTCCGCCCTCAGCGACCCCGGCCGCCGTGAGCGCGCGCTGGATCTCGCGGCGACCCGTGGCCCCCGGCAGCTCGACTTCACCAAGCGGCTGCTGCGCGACCCCGCCGGAGTGCGCGCCTGGGTGCGCAGGCTCTTCGAGGACTGTGAGGAGGCGTTCTTCGCGGACACCTGGCGCCGGGTCGCTCCCCAGCTCGCCGCCGACGCCCGCCACAAGACGGAGGTGCTGCGCCGCAAGGGACTCGCCGACGCGCTGCACGCCGTGTCGGGCGCGCTCACGGTGGACGAGCGGCACTCCCGTATCACCGCCGACAAACTCGCCGAGGGGCGGACGACCGCCGTCGACTCCGCGGTCGGGCCGGGGCTGACCCTGGTGCCGTCCAGCTTCGGCTGGCCGCATCTGATGGTGCTGCACGCGCCGGGGTGGCGCCCGGTGATCCACTATCCGATCGCCTCGCCGGGGCTGCCCGGACCGGCCCCCGTCGAACTGCTCCAGCTGCGGATGGAGGCCCTGGCCCATCCGCTGCGGATGCGCCTGTGCCGCAACCTCGCCCGCACTCCGTACACCACCAGCGAACTGGCCAACTCGTTCGGCATCACCGCGCCCGAGGTCTCCCGGCATCTCGCGGTGCTGAAGAAGGCCGGGCTGACCACGACGCGGCGGCGCGGCCGGTACGTCCTGCACCAGCTCGACATGACCACCGTCGCCCGCCTCGGCAGCGACTTCCTGGAGACGGTCCTGCGCTGACCCGACGAGACCCGCCCCGACACCCGCCCCGACCGTGGGGACGAGCGTCAGACGCTACGAAGGTGTCTGACCCCGGTCCACAGCTTCCGAGCGGCCCGTCGGTACGGGCCCCCCGCGAGCCCCCTGGCACCCGGTCAGCGCCCCGCGCCACCGCCACCGCCGCCCGCGCGCACCAGGCCCGTCTCGTACGCGAGGACGACGACCTGCACCCGGTCGCGGAGGTTCAGCTTGGTGAGGATGCGGCCGACATGGGTCTTCACCGTGGCCTCGGAGAGGACCAGCCGGGCCGCGATCTCACCGTTGGACAGGCCCTGGGCGACCAGCATCATCACCTCGCGCTCGCGCTCGGTGAGACGGTCCAGTTCCTTGTTGCCCGGCTCGCCGGGGCCGCTGGGCAGCATCGGGGAGAAACGGTCCAGCAGACGGCGCGTGGTGGACGGCGCGACCACCGCGTCCCCGCTGTGCACCGAGCGGATCGCGGCGAGCAGCTCGGAGGGCGGCACGTCCTTGAGCATGAATCCACTGGCACCGGCCTTCAGTCCGGAGAACGCGTACTCGTCCAGATCGAAGGTGGTCAGGATCAGCACCTTCGGCGGCTGGGGCGCGGCGCAGATCCGGCGGGTCGCCTCCACACCGTCCAGCCTCGGCATCCGGACGTCCATCAGGACGACGTCCACGGCCGTGGCGCGGAGCTGATCGATCGCCTCCGCGCCGTCGCCCGCCTCCGCGACGACCTCCATGTCGGGCTGGGCGGCGAGCACCATCCGGAAGCCGGTACGCAGGAGCGCCTGGTCGTCGACGAGCATCACTCGGATGGACATGTCAGAGGGTCCTCGATCTCTCGTAGTTCGGTGGGGTCGGTGACGGTGACGGGAGGCGGACGATGTCGGACGCCGTGTGAGCGGCGCACGCCGGGCGGCTCCATACGGTTCCGTACAGCAGCGGTCCCGTACACGGCCGTACGGCAGCGGTTCCGTACACGGGCGCCGTACGGCAGTGGTCCCGTACGGCGCCGTACGACGCGATCCACACGGCAGCGGTTCCGTACGGCGTCCCGCGGCAGCCGGTGTACGGCCCACGGACGCCGCGCACCCACCCGCCCCCGCGCCGAGGCGCCGCACGTCCCTTCTCCCGCGGTTCTCATCCAGTCTTGAGCGGCAACAGCGCGCTGATCCGGAACCCGCCGCCCGGCCGTGGCCCCGCGTCCAGCGTGCCGCCGACCATACCGACCCGCTCGCGCATGCCGATGAGCCCGTGTCCCTGTCCGTCGGCGCCGCCGTCCTCGTAGACATCGCGCGGGGCCCCGCGGCCGTCGTCCTCCACCAGCAGTCCCAGGCCATCGTCGAAGTAGACCAGCCGCACGCTGGCGCCGACCTCGGGACCCCCGTGCTTGCGCGTGTTGGTGAGGGCCTCCTGGACGATCCGGTACGCCGTGAGCTCCACCCCGCTCGGCAGTGGCCTCGGGGTCCCCTCGATCTTGAAGTCGACGGTCAGCCCGGCCTTGCGGACCTGTTCCACCAGCTCCTCGATCTGGCCCACATCCGGCTGCGGCACATACTCACCGCTCTCCGGATCGTCCCCGGTACGCAGCACGCCCAGCAGTCGGCGCATCTCGGCGAGCGCCTGCCGACCGGTGGTGGAAATCGTCGACAGGGCCTGTTTGGCCTGGTCAGGGGCGGCGTCCAGGACATAGGCGGCGCCGTCGGCCTGGACCACCATCACGGAGACGTTGTGGGCGACGACATCGTGCAGCTCGCGGGCGATCCGGGCGCGCTCGGCGGCGACGGCGACCTTCGACTGGGCCTCGCGCTCCTTCTCCAGCCGCATCGCCCGCTCCTCCAGCTGGGCGAAGTAGGCCCGGCGCGTCCGTACCGAGTCGCCGAGGACCCAGGCGAGGACGAAGGGGACCGTGAGCACCACGGTCAGAAAGATCTGCTGACCCGCGCTGGCGTTCTCCGACGGCCAGCGGATCTGGGCGAGTGTGGCGGCGGAGAACCCGCCGATGAGCGCGAGGCTGCGGGCCCAGCGGGGTGAGTCCTGGGCGGCGACCGTGTAGACGATCACCATCAGGGCGAAGTCGCTGGGATTGATGGAGACGTCGACGACCAGCTGGGCCAGGCCGGTGACGGCCGCCAGCACCAGCATCTTCTCCGGCATCCGCCGGCGCAGGGCCACGACCAGGCCCAGCCCCACCACGACCGGGACCACGAAGTACCCGGTGGGCTTGGCGAAGGCGGGGTCCGCCGTCATGACCGCCAGAGTGAACACCGACAGGGTCACGGCCCAGAAGGAGTCGACCCAGGTCGGGTGTCGCCGGAAGAAGTCATAGACACGCTGCACGTAACCCAGCGTAGGGAAGGCTGACTGGTGTAGGGGTCAACCGTCAGAGCGATCCGAGCGGCTGGTGCGTACTCCCCAAGGTGGAGACTGTGCGTGTGACGCGTGAAAGATGGCAGGACGACCGGGCCGCGGGTGCTGGCGGGGAGCTGGGGACGGACACGGCGCCCGACCTGGGCGGGGACACCGGTTCGGACCCTGCCGATCCCGCCCCCTCCCTTGGTGGGGGGCAGAGCTGGCGGGGCTGGCGCGAGGCGACCGAGACCGCTCTCTACGGACCGGAGGGCTTCTATCTGCGCCCTGAGGGGCCCGCGGGTCACTTCCGTACCTCCGTCCACGCCTCCCGGCTCTTCGCCTCGGCCGTCGCCCGGCTCCTCCTGGAGACCGCCGAGGCCCACGGGCTCGCCGAACCCGCCTTCGTCGACCTCGGCGCGGGCCGCGGGGAGCTGCTGACGGGGGTGCTCGCCGCGCTCCCGCCCGGAGCGGCGGTCCGGGCGTACGGAATCGAACGCGCTCCCCGTCCCGCCGGGCTCGACCCCCGGGTGACCTGGCTGGACGAGCCCCCCGCCGGGGTCAGCGGGCTCCTCTTCGCCAACGAGTGGCTCGACAACGTGCCCGTCGACGTGGCCGAGGCCGACGACGACGGCGTCCCGCGCCGGGTCCTCGTCGCCGCCGACGGCAGCGAACGGCTCGGCCCCCCGGTCACCGGCCCCGACGCCGACTGGCTCGCCCGCTGGTGGCCGCTGACCGAACCCGGCGCCCGCGCCGAGATCGGCCGCCCGCGCGACACCGCCTGGGCCCGGGCCGTGGGATCCCTGCGGTCGGGCACCGCCATCGCCGTGGACTACGGGCATACGAAGGAGACCCGGCCCTTCTTCGGGACGCTCACCGGCTTCCAGGCGGGCCGAGAGGTACGGCCGGTGCCGGACGGAAGCCGTGATCTGACCGCCCATGTCGCCGTGGACGCGTGCGCGCTGCCAGGGGCGCGGCTGACCACCCAGCGGGAGGCTCTGCTCACGCTGGGGGTCTCGGCCTCCCGCCCCTCGCTGGAGCTGGCCTCGCGGAACCCGAAGGAGTACGTCCGCGCCCTGGCGCGGGCGGGGGAGGCGGGAGAACTGCTGGCGCGCGGGGGACTGGGCGACTTCTGGTGGCTCCGCCAGGACCGCTGACCGGCGTACGCGCGACCAAGGAGCCGCCTTGAGCGCCAACGGCCGTACGGAGCCACCTTGACCGCTGACCGGCATACGCGCGACCAAGGAGCCGCCTTGAGCGCCAACGGCCGTACGGAGCCACCTTGACCGCTGACCGGCATACGCGCGACCAAGGAGCCGCCCAGACCACCGGTGTACGCGCCACCACGCGGCGGCCAGACCACCGACCGGCCCGCCCGCGACCAGGGAGCCGCCCACGCCCCGTCCCACCCCCGCGCCTCCCGGGGGATACTGACCCCATGACGGAGACCACGTTCGGCATCGGCGGCGCCGCGGAAAGCACCGACATGGTGCTCAACATCGGCCCCCAGCACCCCTCCACGCACGGAGTGCTCCGCCTCCGTCTCGTCCTGGACGGCGAGATCATCCAGCACGCCGAACCCGTCATCGGCTATATGCACCGGGGCGCGGAGAAGCTCTTCGAGGCCCGCGACTACCGCCAGATCGTGATGCTGGCCAACCGCCACGACTGGCTCTCCGCCTTCTCCAACGAGCTGGGCGTGGTCATGGCCGTCGAGCGGATGCTCGGGATGGAGGTCCCCGAGCGCGCGGTGTGGATGCGCACCCTGCTCGCCGAGCTGAACCGGGTCCTCAACCATCTGATGTTCCTCGGCTCCTATCCGCTGGAGCTCGGCGGCATCACCCCGGTCTTCCACGCCTTCCGGGAGCGCGAGGAGCTCCAGAACGTGATGGAGGAGATCTCCGGCGGCCGGATGCACTACATGTTCAACCGGGTCGGCGGCCTGAAGGAGGACCTTCCGGCGGGCTGGACGGGCCGGGCCCGGCACACGGTCGCCGAGGTGCGTTCCCGTATGGACGTCTACGACCGGCTGGTCCTCGGCAACGAGATCTTCCGGGGCCGTACCCGCGCGGTCGGTGTCCTCCCCCCCGAGACCGCGCACGCCTTCGGTGTCAGCGGTCCCATCGCCCGTGCCTCGGGCGTCGACTTCGACCTGCGCCGGGACGAGCCGTACCTGGCGTACGGGGAGCTGCGCGACACCCTGAAGGTGGTCACGCGCCCGGAGGGCGACTGCCTGGCCCGGTTCGAGGTGCTGCTGGAGCAGACGCACAACGCGCTGGACCTCGCCGACGCCTGTCTCGACCGGCTCGCGGAGCTGCCGCCGGGCCCGATCAACCAGCGGCTCCCCAAGGTACTCAAGGCACCCGAGGGCCATACGTACGCCTGGACCGAGAACCCGCTCGGCATCAACGGCTACTACCTGGTCTCCAAGGGCGAGAAGACGCCCTACCGCCTGAAGCTGCGCTCCGCGTCGTACAACAACATCCAGGCGCTGATCGAACTCCTGCCGGGCACGCTGGTCCCCGACATGGTGGCCATCCTCGGCTCGTTCTTCTTCGTCGTCGGGGACATCGACAAGTAGGTCCGCGCACCGGCCGGGGACGGGGAGAGGCGGTACGGCGGCCACGCCCCGGGGCCGGCGGAGCCAGGGCGCGGCACCACGAGCACCCGTCCGTACGAGCCCAGAGGTGCGCGCGACAGAGGGACGCGCCCAGGGCCCCGGACAGACCAGGGGCCCGGTCGGCCGGGCGACCCGGCGGCCCTGCCCGCGCCTTATCCGGCGGCGTTGCGCAGAGCCCCGAGGTCGAGCTGTTCGGTCTCGTCGTGCGCGGTCAGATCGATGACGTCCCGGGCCGCGCGCGCCTCCTCGGTCCGCTGCTCGGCCAGCGCCTCCTCGCCGACCACATCGGCCAGGTCCTCCTCCTGCACGGCCGCGACGCGGACGGAGTGCGCCGACGGGATCGCGGGGACCGGCCGCTCCGGCGCGCCCTGCTGTGTGCCGAAGAAGTCGAAACCGCCCTCGGCACGGGGGCTCTCCGTGCGCCGGGCGCCGTACGGGACGATCGCGGCGGCGGGTACGGGGGAGGCGGCGGATACGGGGGGCACGGAGGGTACGGGGGAGGCGGCGGCCGCCGGGTGGGCGAGCTGCCCCGCCCCGGCGCCCGCCGAGGGCTTCCCCTGCGGCTCCTCCCCCTCCCCGGTCCGCCCGGCGGGGGCATCCGGCGTGGCCTCGGCGGCCCGCGTGGCCCGCCGCGCGGCCCCGTCGCGGGAGAGGTCGTCCAGCGCCTTGGCGGCGCGCTCGAAGAGTGCGGCGGAGGGGGCGCCAGGCGACGCGGTGGCGGGGGCGCTGACGGCCCTGCCGGCAGCGGTGGCGTGCTTGGCACCCGGACCCGCGACCAGCGCCTTGGGGGCCGCCGCGCCGGTCAGCGCGGGAGCAGACCCCCGCGCGCCGGGGACAGCGGCCCGACCGGCGCCCGCGGCGCCATCCGTGCTGTCCGTGTCGTCCGGATGCCCGGCGCCCGCGGCGCCTTCGGCGGCCCCTGTGCGCACGAGTTCCGTGTCGGCCTCGATGGCCAGTTGCCGCTGGCCCTCCAGCGCGCTGGCGCGCTCCGTCTCCGCCGTCGCGTAGCGCCGCAGCAGGGCGGCGTGCTCACCGCGCAGGGCCGCCAGTTCCACCCGCTTGGCGCGGAGCTTGGTCTCCAGCCGGGCGCGCAGCTCGCGGGCCTCCTCGGTCTCGGCCTCCAGCTCGGCTATCCGTTCCTCGGTCTGCCAGGCGTCACTCGCACGCCCCCGGGCGAGGTCGGCGACCTGGAGTCCGGCCGAACGGTCCCAGGACCGCATGATGACCGCGCCGCTGACGGCGGCGACGGCGGCCCCGCTGGCCAGGATCCGCAGCACCAGAGGTTCCGTCAGCAGCCACGCTCCGGCGGCGCAGAGCACCGCCGTACCGGCGACCAGCGAGGGCGGCAGCAGCCTGTGCAGGGGCGGGGAATGACGGTGACGTCCACGAGGCATGGCGTGAAATTTACCGTGCGCGCACGCCGCACGGGATAGCGGCCCAGCACTTGTCTTCCCCCGGTCCCTCCGGATCTCTCCCGATCCCTCGCCATCCGCCTTCTCAACGGAGTTACTCCAGCGGGATCTCCCTGGATCTCACGGCTGACCACCCGCTCCCGGCTCTCCCCTGGTTCTGGTGGGCTCTCATGACGCATTCTTACTTTCCGGTCAGACCACGGGACTCCAGAAAACGCTGGGCCACGTCCTTGGGCTTCTCCCGGTCCTGGTCGACCTTGCGGTTGAGCGTGGCGAGCGCTTCCGTGCTCAGTGCCGTGGTGACCTTGCCGAGCGCCTTGGCTATCTCCGCGTCGCCCGCGTCCTTCGCGTTCACCACGGGCAGGACGTTGTCCGCGTTCTGGAGCTTCTTGTCGTCCTCCAGGAAGACCAGACCCTCCACCACGGCGTCGGTGGTGGTGGTCAGGACAAGCTGATCCACCCCGTCCCGCACGGCCTGCTTGGACTGCGGGGTGCCCACGCCCTTGGGGTCGATCCCGGTGACATCGATGCCGTAGAGGCGCTTGAGGCCGGGGGCGCAGAACGGCCGCACCTCGCACTCGTCACCCGCCGCTATCTTCACCTTCAGCCCTGACCTGCCGAGATCACTGAGTGTCTTCAGTTTGTTCTTCGCCGCGAATTCCTCGCTCACCGCGAACGCGTTCTGGTCGACGGCCGGTCCGGGCGGAAGAACCTTCAGTCCACGTGGTTCCGCGAGCTTGGTCAGGGCCGCGACGGTGGCGTTCACATCGCTGGAGGCGACGGGGTTCTCGTCGGGGGCCTTCACCCCGTTCACCTTCGCGTTGAGGAATTCGGCGAGGGTCGCCGCGTATTCCGGGACCACATCGATCTCGCCCTTCTCCAGGGAGGGCTCATACAGCTCACGGTTCTTCACCGTGGTGACGCTGGTGCGGTATCCGGCGTCGGCGAGGACGCCCGCGTACAGCTCCGCGAGGATTCTGGACTCGGTGAACGAGGCCGAACCCACCACCAGGGAGCCCTTGTCGCCCGAACCCTGCCCGTCGCCGCCCTTCGTGCCCTCCAGGCTGTCGCCGCCGCAGGCGGCGAGCGAGCCCGTCAGGGCCACCACGGCCAGGGCCACTCCCGCGGTTCGCGAGATCTTGCTCATCAGGTTCTCCATCCAGGGGTGGCGCGCGGGCTCATCCGCGTGCCCGACTCGATACGGGAGTACTCGATACGGGAGTACTCGGTACGGGGGTGACGGGCGCGGTACGGCCGGGGCGCCCATCACGTCCGGGGCGGCCTCCACTGTCGCGTGCCGTCGCCGTACGACGCGGGCCGAGCAGCCGGTCGGCCGCCACCAGCACGCCCTCCACCAGCAGCGCGAGCAGCGCCGCCAGCAGCGCCCCGGCGACGACCTGAGGGGTGTTGTAGGTGTTGAACCCCGCCGTGATGATCCGGCCGAGCCCGCCCTGGCCGACCATGGAGGCGATCGTGGCGGTGGCGACGACCTGGACGGCGGCCGAACGCAGTCCGGTCATCAGCAGCGGATAGGCCAGCGGCAGTTCGACCCGCAGAAAGACCTGACGCCCCGACATGCCCATGCCCCGGGCCGCCTCCACCACCGCCCGGTCCACCTCGCGCATCCCGACATAGGCGTTGGTCAGCAGCGGCGGCACGGCGAAGAGCACCAGGGCGACGATGGTGGGCAGATAGCCCTCGCTCCGCAGCGGGGTGAGCATGAAGAGGGCGAGGACCGCGAAGACGGGGATCGCCCGCCCGGCGTTGGAGAGGTTGACCGCGACCGCGCCGCCCTTGCCCAGATGTCCCAGCCAGAGCGCGATCGGCAGGGCGATGGCGCAGGCCACCAGCAGCGCGACCCCGCTGACGTACACATGCTCACCGAGCCGGTTCCAGACACCGCTCTCGCCGTCCCAGTTGGTGCCCGTGGTCAGCCAGGTCCACGCGTCGGCCACCACGCCCATCACGCCACCCCCGCCCGGACCCGGATCCGGGTCCATGGTGTCAGCAGCCGCTGGAGCCCGAGGAGCAGCAGATCGGCCACGACGGCGAGCAGCACACAGAGCACGGACGCGGTCAGCACCTGCGCCTTGAACGTGGTCTGCACCCCGTCGTCGATCAGATCACCGAGGCCACCCCGGCCGACGAGGGCGCCGATGGTGGTGAGCGCGACGGTGGAGACCGTGGCCATCCGCAGCCCCGCCATCACGGCGGGCAGCGCCAGCGGCAGTTCCACCTCCCAGAGCATCCGCAGCGGCCCGTACCCCATGCCGCGCGCGGCCTCGCGGGCCTCGGCGGGCACCGCTTCGAGACCCGCCAGGATGTTGCGAACCAGGATGGTGAGCGAGTAGAGCACCAGACCTGTGACGACCAGGGCGGCGGAGAGCCCGAACACCGGCAGCAGCAGCGAGAACATCGCCAGCGACGGAATCGTGTACAGCAGGGTGGTCAGGCCGAGCACCGGCCCGGCGAAGGCGGGCCGGGAGCGGGCGAGCAGTGCCAGCGGGAAGGCGATGGCGAGCCCGATCAGCACCGACGCCACGGTGATCCCGACATGCTCGACCGTGGCCTCGGTCAGCTCCTGACCACGGGTGCGCAGATACTCGCCGCAGATCCAGTCATTGGCCGTCAGACAGCTCTCGGCGGCCAGCCGTGTGCCCACGCTCCACCCCCTCCCCCGGGACCGGACATCCCCAACGGACTCCGGCTACCCGGAACTCCCCCGACAGAACGTATGAACGATGTCCGATGACCCTAACCCCGGCCACTGACAATCGTCGGAAGAGCCACAGGGCGGCAACATGGCCTTCACAACCACCGCGCCACGAGGGAGAGCCATGATCCGCTTCGAGCACGTCACCAAGCGCTATCCGGACGGGACAACTGCCGTCGACGACCTGTCGTTCGAGGTCAGCGAGGGCGAACTGGTCACCCTCGTCGGCCCGTCGGGGTGTGGCAAGACCACCACGATGAAGATGGTCAACCGGCTCATCGAACCCACCAGTGGCCGGATACTCCTGGACGGGGACGACATCTCCACCGTCGACCCGGTCCGGCTCCGCCGCCGGATCGGTTACGTCATCCAGCAGGTCGGTCTCTTCCCGCACAAGACGGTCCTGGAGAACACCGCGACCGTGCCCCACCTCCTGGGCTGGGGCCGCGCCAAGGCCCGCGAGCGCGCCGCCGAACTGCTCGACCTCGTCGGACTCGATCCCTCCGTCCACGGGGACCGCTACCCCGAGCAGCTCTCCGGCGGCCAGCGCCAGCGCGTCGGCGTCGCCCGCGCGCTCGCCGCCGACCCGCCGGTGCTGCTGATGGACGAGCCCTTCGGCGCGGTCGACCCCGTCGTCCGCGACCACCTCCAGAGCGAGTTCCTGCGGCTTCAGTCCCAGGTCCGCAAGACCATCCTCTTCGTCACCCATGACATCGAGGAGGCCGTCCGCCTCGGCGACCGCATCGCGGTGTACGGAGAGGGGCGGATCGAGCAGTTCGACCCGCCCGCCGCGGTACTCGGCGCACCCGCGACCCCGTACGTGGCGGAGTTCGTCGGCGCGGACCGTGGGCTCAAGCGGCTCTCGGTCACGCCCATCGAGGAGAGCGACCTGGAACAGCCGCCCGTCGTCCGTCTCGACGACCCGCTCCCGCGCGAACTGGACGCCCGCTGGGCCGTCGTCCTGGACGCCGCCGGGGATCTCCACGGCTGGATCTCGGCCGACCGCGCCCGCGAGCGGGGGACGGTGCGGGACCACGCCCGCCGCATGGACGCGTGGCTGCCGCTGGGGGCGTCGCTGAAGCAGGCGTTCGCCACGATGCTCCAGCATGACGCCGGGTGGATCGCGGTCATCGACGAGGAGGAGACGGGCCGGTTCCTCGGGGTGCTGACGCCCGCCGGTCTGCACGAGGCGCTGCGGCGGTCGATCGACGCGGACGCCCAGGAGATCCCCCGTACCGAGGTCACCGTGGACTCCATCGCCCGCCCCTGACCCGCGCCGCGCTCCCTAGGCGGCGCGGAGACGGCGGAGACGGCGAAGACGATGGAGACGCGGGACACGCCTCCATCCAGCGCGCGGAGCGTCCGGGCGACGCGCACACGGACGTCCCGACGCCATGCGGACGGGCGGGTCCCTGGGGCGCGGAGACAGACCGTCCCTGGGGCGCGGAGCCGAGCGGTCAGGCACCGAGGCAGACGCCAGGCGGCACGGAGTCAGACCGCCCGGCGGCGCGGAACCCGGCTCTCAGGTCGCGCGGAGGCGGTCGCTCAGCCACTCCAGGGCGGGCGGTATCTCCCGCCGCCAGGTGTGGAAGTTGTGGCCCCCGCTGTCGAGGATGATCGACGACACCTTCCCGGGGGGCCGCACCACGCTCTTCGCCAGGTCGACGAAGCGCAGGGTGCCCGCCAGGTTGGGCTCGCCCTGACGGGAGCTGGTCACCAGGAAGGACGTCGTCCGCTGCGTGGCCCCCTCCAAGCTCCGCAGCAGGTCGGCGTGGCGCCGCGCCGACCCGTCGCCCTGGAAGAGATCACCCGTGGTGAGGTCCTCGGCCGCCTTGTAGTACGCGGACAGGCCCGCCCCCGCCGCGTACCGGTCGGGGTGGTGGAGCGCGAGCTTCAGCGCGCAGTAGCCGCCGGTGGAGTTCCCGATGACGCCCCAGTTGCGGGCGGCGGTGCCGACCCGGTAGCTCCCGGAGATGGCGGACGGCAGGTCCTCGGCGAAGAAGGTCTCGGTCTTCGGCCCCTTGGGGACGTCCACGCACTCGGTGTCCCGCGGCGGCGCGACCGTCGGCCGGAGCATCACCAGGACCATCGGCTGGACCGTGCCCTCCTTGGCCTTCTTGTGGGCGGTCAGCGGATAGCGCAGCCCCTTGATCAGGTTCTCGGCGGTGCCGGGGTAGCCGGTCAGCACGACCGCCGCGGGAAAGGTCCGCTTCGCGTACGCGGGCTGGAAGTACTCCGGCGGCAGATAGACGTACGCGGGGCTGTCGATGCCCGAACGCTCGCCCGCCACCACGACCTTCTGGATCTGCCCGCCCCGCTCCGGCCGGGAGCCCCCGGGCACGTCGGGCGCCTGCGTCCCGACGACCGCGACCCGCTTGCCGCCCGCCGAGTGGTCCACGACCACCCCGAGGTCCTGCTCGCGCCCCAGGAGGTCGGACCACGAACCGTAGAAGAGGTACGCGCGGTTCGCGGCGAGCCCGACGGCGGCGAAGAGCGCGCACTGCGCCGCCAGCAGCAGCGCGATCCGGCCGAGGACCGCGCGCCGGGTACGGCCCGCGAGCCGGGGCCAGAACCAGATGGTGGCGGCGAAGAGCGCGGCGGCGCCCGCCACCGCCATGGCGAGCACGGCGCCGCTGGTGAGGCCCATCAGCCCGGTTCCTTCCTGATTTTTCCCGTGTTCTCCCGGGATCTTGCCGAGATTTTGTCGCGACGGGGCAACCCAGCCCCGCGATCGTCCGTCCTCAAGAGCGCAAATCATCCGGAGCCCGACCGACCTACGGCTTTCGGACACACGATCTCTCGCGGAGCCACGGGTAGCGATGTCTGCAACGATAGATGGGGACAAATCAGGATTGGTTCCAGGGGCTGGGCGCCAGCTGCCCCGGCCGCTGCGGCTGTTGCGCGGCCCACGGCCGGAATCCATCCCCTCACTCATCGGTACGGCCTGCGCCCTCGTCGGCCTGATGGACATCGCGGCGGGGATCTTCCCGTCGTTCCGGCACAGCCGGTTCCACTCCCTGACCGAGGTGCTGCCCGGCACCACCGGCCCGTTCGCCGCCGCCCTCGCGCTCGGCGTCGGCGTGCTGCTCCTGCTGCTGGCACACGGACTCAAGCGCAACAAGCGCCGGGCCTGGCGGGCCGCCGTGGTGCTGCTGCCCGTGGGCGCGGTGCTCCAGTTCGTCCACCGCCAGTCGATCGCCGGAGTGCTCATCTCCCTGGCACTGCTGGCGCTGCTGCTGCTCCACCGGCGCGAGTTCGCCGCCCTGCCCGACCCCCGGGGCCGCTGGCGGGCCCTGGCCAACCTCGTCCTCATGGGCACGGGCTCGCTCGGGCTCGGACTGCTCATCGTCAGCGCCCACCCCGACCGGCTCCAGGGCAGCCCGGGACTCGCCCAGCGTCTGGAGCACACCGTCCTCGGACTGATCGGCGCCGAGGGCCCCATCCGCTACGACGGCGACGCCTCCTGGACCGTGGGCTACTCCCTCGGCGCGCTCGGTCTGCTGACCGCCGTCACCACCATCTATCTGGCCCTGCGCCCCGAGCACCCCGCCGCGCGCCTCACCGAGGACGACGAGCGCAGGCTGCGGGAGCTGCTCGCGCGCCACGGCCACCGCGACTCCCTCGGCCACTTCGCCCTCCGCCGCGACAAGGGCGTGGTCTTCTCCCCCAGCGGCAAGGCCGCCGTCTGCTACCGCGTGGTCTCCGGGGTGATGCTCGCCAGCGGCGACCCGATCGGGGACGTCGAGGCGTGGCCCGGCGCCATCGAGCGCTTCATGGACGAGGCCAAGGCCCACTCCTGGACGCCCGCCGTCATGGGCTGCTCGGAGACCGGCGGCGAGGTGTGGACCCGTGAGACCGGGCTGGACGCGCTGGAACTGGGCGACGAGGCGGTGGTGGATGTCGCGGATTTCTCCCTCTCCGGGCGCGCCATGCGCAATGTGCGCCAGATGGTGAAGCGCATCGAGCGCCATGGATACACCACCCAGGTGCGGCGCGCCCGTGATCTCCCCGAGGAGGAACTGGAGCGCGTCCGCCGCGCCGCCGACGCCTGGCGCGGCACCACCACGGAACGCGGCTTCTCCATGGCACTCGGCCGGATCGGCGACCCCGCCGACGGGGACGCGGTGATCGCCACCGCGCACAATGACGACCCCGACGCCACCACCGCCCCCCTCGGGGACCTCAAGGCCGTCCTCCACTTCGTGCCCTGGGGCGATGACGGCATGTCCCTGGATCTGATGCGCCGGGACCGCGCCGCCGACCCCGGTATGAATGAACTGCTGATCGTCGCCGCCCTTCAGGCCGCTCCTGACCTGGGCGTCAAGCGGGTCTCCCTGAACTTCGCGATGTTCCGCTCCGCGCTCGCCCGGGGCGAGCGGCTGGGCGCCGGGCCGGTGCTGCGCCTCTGGCGGGGCCTGCTCGTCTTTCTCTCCCGCTGGTTCCAGATCGAGTCCCTGTACAAGTTCAACGCCAAGTTCCGGCCGCGCTGGGAACCTCGTTTCGTGGTCTTCCGCACCACCCGTGATCTGCCCCGCATCGGGATGGCGGCGATGCGCGCGGAGGGCTTCGTCGCCCTCTCCCTGCCCCGCCGCACCCCGCGCCCCGCCCGCCCCTGCGCCCATGTCCGACCGGCGTCCGAGACCACGCCCGCCCCGGCGTCCCCGCCCCGGACGCCGGTCGGCGTCGCCTGACGAGCCGACGACAACCCCGCCCCCGACCACGGAGGGGCGCGCCCCGCGGCACGCGTACGGAAGGCGGTCGCCTCCCGTACGCGATACGAAGGACACACGCCGCGGCCCCACGGCAGGCCGCACCCGCCCCGGACGAGGAGGTAGGGGCGGGGAGGGCGGGCCCGCGAGCCGGGCGCACCGGCCCACCGTGCGCCTCCCTGGGTGGCGGGCACGAGCGCTCGGGGGTGACGGGCCGGGTGCCCAGCAAGATCCATAGGAAACGCCCTACGCTGGACGCATGAGTACGTTGCGCGGACTGCCGGAGTGGGGCCGCTGTGCGGTCATGGGGGTCGTCAATGTGACGCCCGATTCCTTCTCGGACGGCGGTCGCTGGTTCGACACCACCGCCGCGGTCAAGCGCGGCCTCGACCTCGTCGCCGACGGGGCCGACCTCGTCGACGTCGGCGGGGAGTCCACCCGGCCCGGTGCCAGCCGGGTCGACGAGGACGAGGAGCTGCGCCGGGTCGTCCCGGTGGTGCGAGGGCTCGCCGCCGAGGGCGTCACGGTCTCCGTGGACACCATGCGGGCCCGGGTGGCCGAGCAGGCCGTGGAGGCCGGTGCCGTGCTCGTCAACGACGTCAGCGGCGGCCTCGCCGACCCCGCGATGATCGGTGTGGTCGCCACGGCGGGCGTCCCCTTCGTGGTCATGCACTGGCGCGGCTTCAGCGAGTCCATGAACAGCCGCGCGGTCTACGGCGATGTGGTCACCGAGGTCATCGACGAGCTGCGGGCCCGGCTGGACGCCGTCGTGGACGGCGGGGTGGACCCGGAGTGCGTCGTCCTCGACCCGGGTCTCGGGTTCGCCAAGGAGGCCCGCCACGACCTGGCCCTCGTCGCCCATATCCGTGACTTCGACGCGCTCGGCCGACCGCTGCTGGTGGCCGCCTCCAGGAAACGATTCCTCGGCCATGTCCTGGCCAAGGACGGCACCCCGCCCCGCGCCCGGGAGCGGGACGCCGCCACCGCCGCCATCTCCGCCATCGCGGCGCACGAGGGCGCCTGGGCCGTACGGGTCCACGAGGTCCGGGCCACCGCCGACGCCGTCCGGGTGGCACGGGCCGTCGGGGCGGCCCGGTGAGCCGTACCGACATCGAGCAGGTCGAGGAAGCCAACACCACCTTCTACGAGACGATGGAGCGCGGCGACTTCGACCGTCTCTCCGAGCTGTGGCTGGACGACGACGTCTCCTGTGTCCACCCGGGCTGGCCGGTGCTCAGCGGGCGCGGCGAGGTGCTGCGCTCCTACGCCCTGATCATGGCGAACACCGAGTACATCCAGTTCTTCCTGACCGATGTGAAGGTCAGTCTCGCCGGGGACACCGCCCTGGTCACCTGTACGGAGAACATCCTCAGCGGCGGGCCCGCGGAGGACGGCGGCGAGCTGGGACCGCTGGTGGGGCAGCTCGTGGTCGCCACGAACATCTTCCGGCGCACCCCGGACGGCTGGAAACTCTGGTCCCACCACGGCTCCCCCGTCCTCACCGAGTCCGATTCCGACGCCGACCCCTCGGAACCTCCCGCCGTCTGACACCCTCATCCCCGGTGGGGGCTCCTCGGCAGCGGAGGCGGTGCCCCTTCCGGGTGGGCCCCGGGCCGCTTCCCTCGCGGCGGGACGGCCCCTCCCTGAGGCCGGACCGCCGCCACGGCACCCCGTGCACGAGCGGTGTCAGAGCCCACGGGTAGATTCGAATGGGCACACGGGCCGCGTTCACCCGCGCCCCTGTCCGCCCGACCTACGAGAGCAGGAGTGATTCGTTGTGGATCGTGTCGCGCTGCGCGGCCTGAAGGCCCGCGGGCACCATGGCGTCTTCCCCCGGGAGCGCGAGGAGGGGCAGACCTTCATCGTGGACCTGGTGCTGGGCTTGGACACCCGCCCCGCGGCCGCCTCCGACGACCTGGCGAAGACCGTCCACTACGGCGTCGTGGCGGAGGAGGTCGTCGCCGTCGTGGAGGGCGAGCCGGTCGACCTCATCGAGACGCTCGCCGAGCGGATCGCGACGACCTGTCTCCGGCACGAAGGCGTCGAGGAGGTCGAGGTCGTCGTCCACAAGCCGGACGCGCCGATCACCGTCCCCTTCGACGACGTCACCATCACGATCACCCGGAGCCGAGTATGAGCGACCCGACCGTCCAGCCCGTGCCCGCCTCCGTGGTGGAGCAGGTCGACGCGGCCGACGTGACCCTCTCCAACCCGCACCGGGCGGTGCTCGCCCTCGGTTCCAACCTGGGCAACCGGCTGGAGACCCTCCAGGGCGCGATCGACGCCCTGGAGGACACCCCCGGCGTCCGGGTCAAGGCGGTCTCCCCCGTGTACGAGACGGAGCCGTGGGGCGTGGAGCCCGGCTCCCAGCCCTCGTACTTCAACGCGGTGGTCATCGTGAAGACCACCCTGCCCCCCGACTCCCTGCTGGAGCGCGGCCAGGCGATCGAGGAGGCGTTCGACCGGGTCCGTGAGGAGCGCTGGGGACCGCGCACCCTCGATGTCGACATCGTTGCCTACGCGGACGTCGTCTCCGCCGATCCCGTACTCACCCTGCCCCACCCCCGGGCACATGAGCGTGCCTTCGTCCTGGCGCCCTGGCACGACCTGGAGCCGGAGGCGAGCCTGCCGGGCCGGGGTCCGGTCGCCGAACTGCTGGCCGCCATCGGGCTCTCCGGTGTGAGCGCACGCGCCGACCTGGAACTGCGGCTGCCCGATTAGTCGTTAGTCTCGACATGCGTCAGCGGGCCGCGGGGCCCTTGGGTTGGTGAGAAAGGGCGGCTCCCTCGGTGAAGCAACTACGGCTCGGTGTCCTCGCCGGTCTCTTCGCCGGGGCCGGGGTCCTGTCCTGGGCGGGAGCCCGGCTCTGGGAGTCCTTCGGCTCCCTGCCGAGCGTGCCCCTGGCGGCCCCGATCGTGCTCGCCGCCATCGCGGCGATCCTCCTGGCGACGGCCCTGTCGCTGCGGGCGCGGCTGAAGGCCCAGCGCGAGCGGCGTCCCGGCGCCAAGGGCGTGGAACCGATGATGGCCGCCCGCGCGGTCGTCTTCGGCCAGGCAAGCGCGCTGGTCGCCGCGCTGGTCAGCGGGGTCTACGGCGGTACGGGCGTCTATCTGCTCGGTTCGCTGGACATCCCCGCCCGCCGGGACCAGGCCATCTACGCGGGCTTCTCCGTGGTCGCGGGCATCGCGGTGATCGCGGCGGCCCTCTTCCTGGAGCGGGTCTGCCGACTCCCGGAAGACAGCGACCCCTCCCACCCCACCGACACCGGCCCCGCCCACGCCTGACCGACGGACCCCGCCGGGCCGGCTCCTGGACGCGTCTGCCAGCTCCGCACTGCCTCTGGGCGGCTCCCCCGGCCGCGTCTACCCGCGGTCCGCCCGTGGGTCCGCCGTGCGGCTCCACCCTGGGATTTCCCGTGGAAGCTTCGCCACCGGATTCGCTCAACGTGGCTCTGCCGGTGATTAGCTCCGTGTGACGGCTCGCTCCACCCGAGGTCGGCTCTGAGCCAAAGGGGCGCGTCGAGTTCTCAGGTGAGTCGCGCGGAAGCCGCGAGGAACGAGCGGCTGAGCACGTCGAGCCTGAGAATCTCGACTAAAGCGCCCCGGAGGAGAAGAACCGCAAAATTAACGCGCCATGATCAGGCTCATCGCCTCGTTGCGGGTCGCCGGGTGACGCAGCTGGCCCCGGACGGCCGAGGTGATCGTCTTCGCGCCCGGCTTGCGCACTCCGCGCATGGTCATGCACATGTGCTCGCACTCCACCACCACGATCACACCGCGCGGCTCCAGGATCTCCATCAGCGAGTCGGCGATCTGCGTGGTCAGCCGCTCCTGCACCTGGGGGCGGCGGGCGTAGACGTCCACCAGCCGGGCCAGCTTGGACAGCCCGGTGATCTTCCCGTCATGGGAGGGGATATAGCCGACGTGGGCGACACCGACGAAGGGGACGAGGTGGTGCTCGCAGGAGCTCATGACCTCGATGTCCTTCACCAGGACCATCTCGTCATGACCGAGGTCGAACGTCGTCGTCAGCACGTCCTCGGGGCGCTGCCGCAGGCCCGCGAATATCTCCCGGTAGGCCCGGGCCACCCGCGCCGGGGTCTCCTTGAGCCCTTCCCGGTCCGGGTCCTCCCCGACCGCGATGAGCAGTTCCCGCACGGCGTTCTCGGCGCGCTTCTCGTCGAACTCGCCGATCGTGCCCTCGCCGTCCAGCGTCACCGGGTCGGTCATTCTGTGCCTCGTTCTCTCGGTACGGCCGCGGCCATGGCAGTCGGCCCTGGCGGTCGGTCCTGGAAATGCCGCGTCCCCCCAGGCTAGAACCTGGG
>NZ_JBHVHF010000006.1:0-68919 GCF_042800315.1 Streptomyces sp. NPDC057638 | reverse complement strand
CTCCCGTACGCGCCCCGGCGCCGTCGTGTGCCGCGCCGTACCGCTGTCAGTCCGTACCGCTGTCGTGAACCGTCCCCGGGTCAGCGGCGGGCGACCGGCACGGGCGCGGGCCCGGCGGGCCGAGTCAGCGGGACGGGGTCCGGGGTCGCGTCGTCCTTGGGACGCTCCGGGCGCTGCCACTGCCCGGCCAGTGTCGCGGCGAACGCCACCACCATGCCCAGCAGCTGCACCGGCGTCAGCGCCTCCCCGAGCGCGGCCCAGCCGATGACCGCCGCCGTGATCGGCGACAGCGGTCCGAGGAGGGTGGCGGAGGTGGCGGAGAGCCGCTCGACCCCACGGAACCAGAGCCAGTAGCCGATGGCCGTGTTGACCACGGCCAGATAGACGTATCCGGCGATCGAGGTGGAGTCCAGCGCGGGCGGCGCGCCCTCGACGGCGAACGCGACCGGCGCGATCAGCAGCCCGCCCGCCGTGAGCTGCCACCCGGTGAGCGCCAGCGGGCCGACGCCCTCGGGCCTGCCCCAGCGCTTGGTGAGCACGGTCCCCGCCGACATCGAGGCGGAGGCGATGAGCCCGGCGAGCACCCCGACGAGGTCGAGCGCGGCGGTCGCCTTGAGCACCACGAGACTCACCCCGAACGCCGCCGCTATCGCGGCCGTCACCTTCCACAGCGTGGCCCGCTCGCCCAGCAGCACGGCGGCCAGGCCGATCACGAAGAGCGGCCCGACCGAGCCGACGACGGCGGCGACCCCGCCGGGCAGCCGGTAGGCGGCGAGGAAGAGCAGCGGGAAGAACGCCCCGATGTTGAGCGCCCCCAGGACCAGCGCCCGCCCCCACCAGACGCCTTTCGGCAGCACCCGGGTGGCGGCCAGGAGCAGCAGCCCGGCGGGCAGGGCGCGCATCAGACCGGTGAACAGCGGCCGGTCCGGCGGGAGGAACTCGGTGGTGACGGCGTAGGTGGAACCCCAGGAGATGGGGGCGAGCGCGGTGAGCGCGACAGCGGCTGCTCGGTTCATAGAAATAACTTAGCACTAAGCTACTTACAGTCAAGCAAGTTACTTGCGACTGATCCTGTATGCGGGATACTGGGGCGGGTGACCCCCAGAACAGCGAACGCACCCCAGCCCCCTGGCCCTGGCCCTGGCCCTGGCCCTGGCCCTGGCCCTGGCCCTGGCCCTGGCGAGGATGCCTCCGGCGCGACCCCCGACGCGGTCGACGCGATCATCGACCAGTGGGCGGCCGAGCGCCCCGACCTCGACACCGTCCCCATGGCCGTCTACGGCCGGATCTACCGGATCGCCCGCGCCATGGGCGATCTCGTCGAGCAGGAGTACCGGCGGCTGGGCGTCTCCCGGGGCGAGTTCGACGTCCTGGGCACACTGCGCCGTTCGGGTGAGCCCTTCACCCTCTCCCCCCGGGAGCTGTCGGCGACGCTGATGCTCACGACCGGGGGCATGACGGGACGCCTGGACAAACTGGAGCAGGCGGGACTCCTGGTGCGCAGCCCCGACCCGCACGACCGGCGCGGACTGCGGGTGACCCTCACCGAGGCCGGACGCGAGGTGGCCGACCGCGCCATCGCGGCCGGCCTCAACCGCCAGCACCTGGCCTTCGACGCGGTCCTGACCGAGGCCGAGGGCCACCAACTCGGCGAACTGCTCCGCAAGCTGCTCTCGGCCCACGAGTAGCCGCGCGGACATACGAAAGGCGCTCCCGGCCGCTGTGCGTGACGCACAGCACCCAGGAGCGCCCACAACAAGGACCACCCACTGGTCTCCCCGTGGGTGGATCTGGTGGTGATTAGCTCCGTGTGAGGACTCGACCTACCCGAGGTCGGTTCTGAGCCAAAGGGGCGCGTCGAGTTCTCGTGGCCGTCGCTCGGAGATCGTGAGGAACGAGCGATCGAGCACGTCGGACGCGAGAATCTCGACTAAAGCGCCCCGGCGGGGGTCCCTCCCGGGCGGAGCCTGGGGGAGAACAACCGCAAAAAATTAAGAAGCCTGCTTGCGGGACTTGTCCAGGACCATCACCAGGCCCGTGATCACGGCGAAGATCACCGCGGGCGCCACGACGAAGAGACCGACGGTCTCCGCGACACTCAGCCCGGTGCCCGGGTCGTCACCGTCGTCACGCACGAGGTT
Source organism: Streptomyces sp. NPDC057638 (assembly GCF_042800315.1). Taxonomy (NCBI): domain Bacteria; kingdom Bacillati; phylum Actinomycetota; class Actinomycetes; order Kitasatosporales; family Streptomycetaceae; genus Streptomyces; species Streptomyces sp. NPDC057638. The sequence continues at coordinate 66,778 of NZ_JBHVHF010000006.1, read as the reverse complement.
GGCGAGCGCGGGCGACGACATCAGCAGCATCATCAGCGTCGTACCGGCCGCGACGGTACCGGCGCGCAGTGCGTTCTTCTTGTCCACGCTCCCCAACGTAGCGAACGCGTTGTCGAGCCGCGCGCCCGGGGTGCCGTACAAGCGCCTCCGGGCCCTCCGCGCCCCTGGCGCCCTGGATGCCCGCGCGCCCCTCACCCGCCTCCCGTCCCGGGCCGCACCCCCACCCGCGACGGTGGCCGGAAGAGGTTCATCAGGCCGTGCAGCCGGGGTGAGGCGATCAGCTCCTCCAGGGTCACCGGGCGGTCGGCGTGGTCCGCGATGGGCAGTCGCCAGTTGGGGTACGCGTCGCTGGTGCCCGGCACGTTCTGCGGGCGGCGGTCGGCGACCGCGTCCGGGAGCCAGATCCCGACCATCCGGGCCGGGGTGCGCAGCAGGAAGCGGTGGACGGCCCGGATCCGTCCCTCCTCGTCACCGGCGCCTTCCGGGAGCAGCCCGAGACGGTTGAAGACGCGGAGCCACTCCTGCACCTCGGCCAGTTCCCGGGTCAGTTCGCGCTCCAGCGGGGCGGTGAGCAGCCCCAGCCGGTGCCGGAGGGCCACGTGTTCGCCGGTGAGCCGGGCGGCGGTGGACGGCAGGTCGTGGGTGGTGGCGGTGGCCAGGCAGCTCTCCCGCCAGGTGGTGGGTTCCAGCGGTCTGCCGCCCCCGGTCCAGTCCCGTTCGAACCAGAGGACGGAGGTGCCGAGGACGCCGCGCGCGGCGAGGGTCTCGCGCACTCCGGGCTCGACGGTGCCGAGGTCTTCCCCTATGACGACGGTCCCGGTCCGGTGGGCCTCCAGCAGCACCACGGCCAGCATGGCCTCGGCGTCGTAGTGGACGTAGGTGCCGTCGGTGGGCGAACCGCCCTGGGGCACCCACCAGAGCCGGAAGAGCCCCATCACATGGTCGATCCGTACGGCGCCCGCGTGGGCGAAGATCCCGCGCAGCAGTTCTCTGAGGGGCGTGTACGCCTCGGCGGCGAGGGCGTCGGGGCGCCAGGGCGGCAGGCCCCAGTCCTGCCCGAGCGGGTTGAAGGCGTCCGGCGGCGCCCCCACCGACATCCCGGTGGCGAAGGTGTCGCGCCGTGCCCAGGTGTCCGCGCCTCCGGGGTGCACCCCGACGGCGAGGTCGTGGACGACACCGACCGCCATGCCCGCCTCCCGGGCGGCCCGCGCCGCCGCCGCGAGCTGGCCGTCGGTGAGCCAGGCGGCGCGGCAGTGGAGTTCGACCCGGTCGGCGAAGAGGTGGCGGGCGTGGGCGGTCGCCGCCGAGCGGGGGTTCTGGAGTTCGGGGGGCCAGGAGTGCCAGTCGGGTCCGTGGATCTCGGCGAGGGCGCACCAGGTGGCGTGGTCGTCGAGGGCGCGGCCCTGGGCGGCGAGGAAGTCCCAGTAGTCGGCCCGGCGGCCGGGTCCGAGCGGCACCTTCGCGATCAGTTCCAGCGCCTCGCCCTTGAGCCGCCACACGGCGTCCCGGTCGATCAGCGCGCCCGCCAGCACGGCCGCCCGCAGTCCGGCTCCCCGCCGCCGTAGTTCCGCCAGCCGTTCGCGGTCGGCCCCGGCGACGTACGCGTACTCGGGGATCGCCTCGATCCGCAGATGGACGGGGTCGGGGAAGCGCCGGGACGAGGGGCGGTACGGGGACGGGTCAGCCGGCCGGTCCGGCGCGGCGGGCACGGCGCTGTGCAGCGGGTTGATCTGCGCGAACCCGGCCCCCAGTGCCCGCCCGGACCAGCTCACCAGCTCGGCCAGGTCGCCGAGGTCGCCCATGCCCCAGGAGCGCTCGGAGAGCAGGGAGTAGAGCTGGACCAGGAAGCCGTGGGCGCGCTCGCCGGGTCCGGGGCGCTGGGGGCCCCGGGCGGGCGCGACGACGAGATGGCTCTCGGCCCGCCGTCCGTCGGGTGCGGTCACCGACAGCAGGTGCACCCCGTAGGGCAGGGCCGCCCAGTCGGGGCCGGTGGTCTCGCCGCCCGTCTCCGGCGTCACCCGGACCACGCTCCCGGGCGGCAGCGCGGCGAGCGCCCCGGGCGGCCCGCCGTCGTGGGGTGGCGCGTCACCGTGGGGTGGCCCGTCACAACGAAACGCACCGCCACCATGAGGCGTCCCGTCACAACGAAACACCCCGTCACCATGAGACGCCCCGTCACTACAAGACATCACGTCACTACGAAACGTCCCGCCACCATGGGACACCCCGCCCCCGGGTCCGTCCGCCGGGTCCGGGCCCGTCCGCCACAGCACCACCGTCAGCGGCAGCAGCCGCGCGGCGGCCCGCGCCTCGGCCCCGGCCAGGGCGGTCTTGAGCGCGGCCGGGGTCGAGGCGTCCACCCCGAGCGCCGCCAGGACCGCCACCACCGTGGCCTCGGGGACGGGGACGCTCACGCCCTCCGACGGCGTGTACGAGGTCGCGACTCCGTGCAGGGCGGCGAGCCGGGCGAGGCCCATGGCGACTCCTTCGGGGTCCGGGTCACATCCCGGACGGGGGCGGTGAGCCGACGGCGCCCTCGGCGGCGGCGGGCTCGCTGGTCAGGCGCTGGGCACGCCCGTCAGGCACGCGTCACTCGCTCGTCAGGGGCGCGGCGCCGCACAGCGACGGCTCGCTGGTCAGCGCGATGCCTCCGGTCAGCGGGGGTTCGCTGGTCAGCGGCGCGCACCCGACGAGGGCGGGTTCGCAGGTCAGTGGGGCGGTGGTGGCGGGGCCGGTGTGCCACGCGGGCGGCAGGGGCGCGCGGGCAGCCCCGTCCCCGGGGGCGCGGGGCGCGGTCACCGACAGCGGACGCGTCCGCTGGGCGGGCGCGCCGGGCGGTCCCTCGCCGCCGGGTTTACGCCCCGGTCCCGGGGGCTGTGTGCCGTCTGGGGTGTCCCCGGGCACGGGGGTGGTCAGAGCGGAGAGGAGCAGATGGGCGGATCCGGTCATGACGGGCACTCCCAAGGTCGGTCCTGACGGTAACGGCTTGGGGCGGCCCCTACCCCGTAGGCCCCGCTCCAGGCGTGCACGATCAGTCAACGTGCGGCCCGTCACAGGGGTTTCTCCCTCCGCCGGTTCTCCAGAAAACTCCCCTTCTCCGACATAAGGAACACTTCGATCGTGTGTGTTGACACTCCGGTGACGGGGTGGTGGGCTCACGGACGATCGGTTTCACCGGCCAACGACCTGGCAATGACCAGCCAGTGAGCGGCCGACGAGCAGCCCTTCAGCGATCGGCGGGCAGTCGGCCACGACCGCCGAAGGGCCGCGAAGGGCCAGGGAAAGGCCCGCGAAGGGCCCGCGAAGGGCCGCCGAGGGGCCAGCGAAGGGAGCGTGCGGGTGCGGATCGCGCGAGGTCGGCGGACGGCCACGGCCGTCGCCGTCGCCGTGATGGGCGGCCTCCTCAGTGGTGCGCCCGGTGCGGCGGCCTCCCCCGCAGCGCCCCCCGGAGCGCCCGGCCCTCCCACCCGTACCGCCGCCGACCCGACGGTGGACGGCGGGCCGCCCGCCGTCTGGCCCCGGCCGCAGTCGATCGCCGCCGCCGGGCCGTCCGCCGCGCTGGGCCGTGAGGTCACCCTGGTCGCGGACCCCGCCGCCGATCCCCGGGCCGTGACGGCGGCTCAGGAGCTGCTGCTCGGCTGGGGCGTGGAGACCGTCCACACCGCCGCTCCCGGACGCGGCACGCTGATCCGTCTCGGGGGCAGCGGCGCGCAGGAGGCGCTGCGCGCCCTGCGCGCACCCCAACGCGCCGATCTGCCCTCCGGGGGCTACCGGATCGCGGTGGGCCGGCTGAAGGGCCGCGCGGTCGTGGCGGTCGACGGCGTCGGCGAGAGCGGCCTCTTCCACGGCGTCCAGACCCTGCGCCAGCTCGCCGTCCCCGCCCCGCGCGGTGGCACGGCCCTGGCCGGGGTCACCGTGCGGGACTGGCCCGGCACCGCCGTACGCGGGGTCACCGAGGGGTTCTACGGAGAACCGTGGAGCCACCCCGAACGCCTCGCCCACCTCGACTTCATGGGCCGCACCAAGCAGAACCGCTATCTCTACGCCCCCGGTGACGACCCGTTCCGCCACGCCCGCTGGCGCGACCCCTACCCGGCCGAGCGCCGGGCCGAGTTCCGCGAGCTGGCCCAGCGGGCCCGCGCCCAGCACATCACCCTCGCCTGGGCCGTCGCGCCCGCGCAGGAGATGTGCCTGGCCGACCGGGACGACGTACGGGCGCTGCTGCGCAAGGTCGACGCGATGTGGGCGCTCGGGGTGCGCGCCTTCCAGCTCCAGTTCCAGGACGTCAGCTACAGCGAGTGGCACTGCGACCGGGACGCGCGGCTCTTCGGCTCGGGCCCGAAGGCGGCGGCGACGGCCCACGCCCGGCTCGCGGGCGAGGTGGCCCGCCATCTCGCGGAGCGCCACCCGGACGCCGAGCCGCTGTCGGTGCTGCCGACCGAGTACTACCAGGAGGGGGAGACGGAGTACCGGCGCGCCCTCGCGGCGGCGCTCGACCCCCGGGTGCAGGTCGCGTGGACCGGGGTCGGCGTGGTGCCGCGCACCATCACCGGCAAGGAGCTGGCGGCCACCCGGTCCGTCTTCGGGCACCCGCTGGTGACCATGGACAACTACCCGGTCAACGACTACGCCCAGGACCGGATCTTCCTCGGCCCCTACACCGGCCGCGAACCCGCCGTCGCCGGTGGCTCGGCCGCGCTGCTCGCCAACGCCATGGAGCAGGCGTCGGCCTCCCGTATCCCGCTCTTCACCGCCGCCGACTACGCCTGGAACCCCCGGGGCTACCGTCCCGAGGAGTCCTGGCAGGCGGCGCTGACCGACCTCGCGGGCGGCGACCCGGCCACCCGGGCCGCGCTCGGCGCGCTCGCGGGCCACCACGCCTCCTCCCTCCTCGGCTCCCCCGAGTCCGCCTATCTCCAGCCGCTGCTGCGGGCCTTCTGGTCCACCCGCGCCGCCGCCCCGGCCGCCCGCGACCAGGTGGTGGACCGGCTGCGGCGGGCGTTCTCGGTGATGCGCGGCGCCCCGGCCCAGCTGACCGGGCCCGCCGAGGGGCGTCTGGATGACGACGTACGGCCGTGGCTGGAGCGGCTGTCCCGCTACGGCCGTGCCGGGGAGCTGGCGGTCGACATGCTCCAGGCGCAGGTCAGGGGCGATGGCACGGCCGCCTGGCGGTTCTCGCTGGCACTGGAGAAGGAGCGCGCCGCGCTCGCCGGGGGCCGCGTCACGGTCGGCAAGGGCGTCCTCGACCCGTTCCTGGCGCGCGCCGCCACGGAGGCCGCCGCGTGGACCGGCGCCGACCGGGTCGCCGACCGCCCCGGCGCGGACACCCTCTGGCTGGACCGCCCCCGCCCGATCGCCACGGTCACCGCCATGACCGAGCCGGGCACCGGCCCCGCCACCCTGGAGGCCCATGTCCCGGGCCGGGGCTGGCAGCGCCTCGGCGCCCTCTCCCCCACCGGCTGGACCCAGGCCGACGCCCGGGGCCTGACGGCCGACGCCCTCCGGGTCTCGCGCACCGGCCCCGAGCCGGTCGGCGTGCGCGCGCTGGTGCCCTGGTTCGCCGACGAGCCGGTCGCCGGGGTCGATCTCGTACGGGGGGAGACGGACGCCGAGATCGGCGGCGGCCCGCAGCGGGCGGGTGTGGAGCTGACCCCGAGGCGTCCCGGCGCGGTGAACGGCACCCTGACGGCGAAGGCGCCCAAGGGGATCAAGGTGTCGGTGCCGAAGAAGACCACGGTGCCCCGGGGTGTGCGCACCACCGTGCCGGTGGAGGTCTCGGTCCCGGAGGGGACCCCGGCCGGTGAGTACCGGGTGCCGCTCTCCTTCGGCGGCGAGGAGCGGACCCTGACCGTACGGGCCTATCCCCGAACCGGCGGCACGGACCTGGCGAACGGCGGGACGGCGACCTCGTCCGGCGACGAGACGGCCGACTTCCCGGCGGCCTCGGCGGCCGACGGCGATCCGGGGACCCGCTGGTCGTCCCCGGCCCAGGACGACGCCTGGTGGCAGGTGGAGCTGGCCGAGCCCGCCCGGGTGGGGCGCGTGGTGCTGCGCTGGCAGGACGCCTACGCCTCCGCGTACCGGATCGAGGTCTCGGCGGACGGCCGGACCTGGCGTACGGCGGCGACGGTCGCCGAGGGCCGGGGCGGACGGGAGTCCGTCCGCATGGACGCGCCGGGCACCCGCTTCATCCGCGTCCAGGGTGACGCGCGGGCCACCCGGTTCGGTTACTCGCTGTGGTCGGTGGAGGCGTACGCGGTGGTGCCGGAGTAGTGACTAGGCGGTAGCGGCCCGGGAGTGGTCATGCCCCCGTTCATGGGCGCGGTCCGCGTCGCTCTCCCGGCGCCCCCGGACCACGGCGTCTATCCGCGTGATCACATCGTCGGCGCCGTACGGCTGGAGATAGGGGAGCCAGCGCGGATCGCGGTGCCCGGTGCCGATGATCCGCCAGGCGAGACCGCTGGGCGGGGCGGGCTGGTGCCGCAGCCGCCAGCCCAGCTCGCGCAGCTGCCGGTCGGCCTTGACGTGGTTGCAGCGGCGGCAGGCCGCCACCACGTTGTCCCAGGCGTGCTGGCCGCCCCGGCTGCGCGGGATCACATGGTCGACGCTGGTGGCGACGCCCCCGCAGTACATGCAGCGCCCGCCGTCCCGGGCGAACAGGGCCTTGCGGGTCAGTGGAACGGGCCCCCGGTAGGGGACCCGTACGAAGCGCTTCAGCCGCACCACGCTGGGTGCCGCGACCGCCAGGGTCGCACTGTGCAGGAAGGCGCCGGACTCCTCCAGGCAGAGGGCCTTGTTCTCCAGGACGAGGATGAGCGCGCGGCGGAGAGGTACGACGCCCAGCGGCTCGTACGACGCGTTGAGGACCAGGACATGCGGCACGTGGACGCCTCCTTGTACGCCGGCGGCGCGTGGCTCGCGCCGGGACGATCTGTCTTCAGTCTCTCCTTATGCCTGGTCCGAGCGCCACCACATGGCGGTAACGGGCTGAGAGTGTTGTGCGCCACACCAATCGGGGGGAACCGGGACGGGTCAGAGCCCCTCCCAGGTGAGCCTTGTCTCTCCTGAGGCCGGATCCGGGGCGGGGCGGGGATGCCCCGTTAGTGTGGTTGGCCGAGTTAGCCGAGTCATCGGCTGCGTCCCCCGCCCCGGAGGTTCTCCCCGTGTCCCCCTTCCTGCCGTCCGCCCTGTGGGCCGCGGCCGACCCATCGGCCCCGGAGCAAGGGAACGCCACCCTGGAAGAGGCGGCCCAGCAGGCGGAGAACGCGGCGGGCTGGGTCGAGCAGAACTGGTCCACCTGGCTCAACACCAGCCTGCGCATCGCGCTGATCATCGTGATCGCGCTGGTGCTGCGGTTCCTGGTGCGCCGGGCCCTGACCAAGCTGATAGATCGGATGAACCGTTCCGCCCAGGCGATGGAGGGCTCCGCCCTCGGCGGCCTCCTCGTCAACGCCGAACGCCGCCGCCAGCGCTCCGAGGCCATCGGCTCCGTGCTGCGCTCGGTGGCCTCCTTCCTGATCCTCGGCACCGCGTTCCTGATGATCCTCGGCGCCTTCAAGATCGATCTGGCCCCGCTGCTGGCCTCCGCCGGTGTCGCGGGTGTCGCGATCGGTTTCGGCGCGCGCAACCTGGTCACCGACTTCCTCTCCGGCGTCTTCATGATCATGGAGGACCAGTACGGGGTCGGGGACACCGTCGACGCCGGGGTCGCCTCCGGCGAGGTGATCGAGGTGGGCCTGCGCGTCACCAAACTGCGCGGCGACGACGGCGAGATCTGGTACGTGCGCAACGGCGAGATCAAGCGCATCGGCAACCTCAGCCAGGGCTGGGCCACCGCCGCGGTCGATGTCACCGTCCGCCCCAGCGAGGACCTCGACCACGTCAGCTCCGTACTCGACCGCGTCGGCACCGAACTGAGCAAGGCCGAGCCCTGGAACGAGCGGCTGTGGGGCCCGGTGGAGGTCCTCGGCCTGACCGAGGTGCTGCTGGAGTCGATGACCATACGCGTCGCGGTGAAGACCATGCCGGGCAAGGGCCTGGGCGTGGAACGCGAACTGCGCTGGCGCGTCAAGCGCGCCTTCGACGCGGAGGGCATCCGCATCGTGGGCGGCCTCCCGCTCGCGGAGGACACCCCGACCGCCGACCCCTCGGCGGGCATGGCCGCCCCCTCGGCCCTGGCCAGCCCCACCTCGCCTCAGTCCCTGGCGACGGCACCGATCCCACCGGGCCCGAGCCTGACGAAGTAGGGGCGGGCCGCCTCGCGCGGCCGGTCCCGGCACGGGTCGCCCGATCGTGGCGGCCCGGCCCGAACGGCGATCCCCACCGCCACGGAGTCCGTACGGTGAAGCCTTCACGCAGCGGCTGTTCCGTGGAGAGCGAGGGCCGGTATGACCGTGATGACAGGGCCGGTGTGGAGTCTGCCGCTGGCCTGGGGCCGGGTGGAGGTACCCGCGAGCATCGGCGGCGTACGGGCGCGGCTGGACGAGGGCCGGGCCGCCGCCTTCGACGCCGAGATCGCCCGGACCCCGGCGGTGGATCTCGTCTACGCCGTCCTCGCCTGGACACTGCCCGCGCGGGCGGCCACAGAGGATCCGGCCACGGTCGCGCGGCTGAAGGCCGGTGACTTCACCGGCGTACGGGACGGTGACGGCGATCCCGTCACCCCCACCCACCCCCCTCATGACGCCACCTCGGGCACCCCCCGGTCCTCCGTGTTCCGGACGGGTTTCCCCGTCGGGTCGGTGACCCACCCCGCCACGATCGAGGGCATCCGCGCCGTCCTCGACGGGGAGAGGCTGGCCGCGTTCGAGACCGAGACGGCCCAGGCCCCGGCGCAGGACCTCGTCTATGTCGCCCTGCGATGGGGATACCCGCCCGAGGCGCGGGCCGAGGACGACCGCGCGATCGAGCAGGTGAAGGCCGAACTCGCCGCCGGGATCACGCGCCCGGCACATCCCCCGGTGGAGGAGGCGTGAGCCGGTACCGCATCCAGTACGCGGGCCAGGCGGAGAAGGTCCGCGCGGAGATGACCCCCACCTACCGGGCCCGGTTCGACGCCGAGATGGCCAGAACACTCGGCCACAGCCCCTACGGCCACGGCTCCCGGCCCGAGCACCCCCAGGAGCAGGACCGACGGCTCGCCACGGTCGCCGACGACTTCGTCCGCTACTACGTCTCCGAGCCGCCCGTCCTCGTGGTCACGGCCGTCAACATCACGCACCTGGGCTGACCTGGTACCGGGTGTCCTGGGCCTGAGGGTCGGGGTGTTGGGCTTGGTGGCGGGTGCGCAGGACGCGGCAGTCGGTGGCGCGGGAGTGGTCGTGGGCGCGTTCGGCTTCGCGTTCGGCGGTGGTGAGGTCGTCGCAGGTCGGGCAGTCGCTCATCGTGTGTGCTCCTGGCGGAGGGCGAGGTGGGCGGCGCGGGCGGCCCGGGGGCCCCGGATCTCGATGCCCCAGCCGACGAGGACGGCGCGGAACCACTTGGATTCCACGCTGTAGTCGGCGGCGATACGGGTGAGGGAGACGCCCTGGGCGTAGCGGGTGGTGATCTGTTCCTGGTTGCGCAGGACGCGGTCGCGGCGGCGGCGGGATTCCTCGCTGATACGGGGCATGGGCGGGCCTTTCACGGGGGTGGGGGTGGTTCGAGGTAGGGGCGGGTGCGGGCGGGGGTGAGTTCGGGGCTGACCTCGAACCGGTAGTGGTTCAGCCCGTCGGGGAAGATGAGGGAGACGCAGCGGCCGTCGATCAGGCGTGCCCAGGCGGCCTGGCGGTGGGCCGGGTCCTGACACCAGGCCCGCAGCAGTGACGGCCCGTCGACCTCGGGGCCGATGACGAGGGTCATGCCGGTGTCCGGGGCGGGGTCGAGCCGGTCGGCGAGCCGCCCGACCTGACCCACCAGCCACCGCAGCGCGGTCTCCGCCGACTCGGTGCGCAGCATCGCGACGACACAGGTGACGTTCCGCCCGGAGCCGTAGACGGGCCCGATGCCCCGGACACAGCAGAAGTACCGGATCACGCGGGTCACGGGGTGCCGTCCCCGGACGCCTCCTGGAGGAGGCGCTCCAGCTCGGCATCGATGCGGCGCTGCTGGGCCTCCGCCGCGAGTAACCAGGACCAGTCATCGAACGCCTCGGCGTCCAGCCGCAGCCGGGCCAGTTCCAGCCCGAGACCGATCCGGGACTCGGCGGCCCCGAGGGCCAGCATCAGCCACCACCACAGGCGGATCGCCAAGGCCACCGCCGTCTCCTCTCACCCGGTATCGCACCTCATTCGCGCTCGCTCTAGGCAACGGGTTGGTCACGCACAGCGGTACCGTGGTGGGGCGCCTCGGGGATAAGAGACATAAGGCACGACACGAGGAGTTGACCGCCCATGGGGACCCGAGAACCGAACGAAAACCTGGCGGCCCTGTTCGAGGAGACAGGCTGGACCGAGCGCCAGCTCGCACAAGCCGTGAACCGCCTCGGAACCGAACGAGGCACTCCCACCAGGTACCAGCAGCCCTCCGTCAGCCAGTGGCTCGGAGGCGGCATCCCCAAGAAGTCCGCTCGGGGACTCATTGTCGAAGCCTTCGCCCGAAAGTTAGGGCGTCCCCTGACCCATGAACAACTCGGCTTTCCCGCGCCACCCGAAAAGTCCGACAGCTACTCGCTGACAGAGAGCCTCATCGATCTGGGGAGTCGGGACATGGAACGCCGCTACTTCATTGGGTCAGCCCTCTTCAGCGTTGCCTTGAAGATCCCCGAGTGGCGGGAGATCTCTGAAAGAGCCGAGGCAGTTCAGTCGGGGCAGGCACAAGAGATGGGCATGCGGGATGTCGAACTGGTCACCAAGATAACTGACCATCTTTGGATGACCTTCGAACAGTTCGGCGGCCACCACACCCGACCCATGGCCGCACAGTTCCTGGTCCACACGGTAGTTCCGTATTTACGCACCCACGCACTCGAAGCCCCACGGAAAGCGATGCTCTCCGCCGCCTCTTTCCTCTGCTACCTCACAGGGTGGATGGCTGAAGATGAGGGGCGGCATGGCCTCGCCCAGCGCTACTACACAAAGAGTTTGGAACTCGCCAGGGAAAGCGGTGATCGCCTAGCTTACTGCCGCACGATCCGGGGCCTTTCAGTTCAAGCGGCCGACCTCGGTCATGGTCCAGATGCCAAACGCTTCGCTGACGCTGCTGCCACTGCCGCGCCAGACGCGGGACCACGTAACCGCGCCTTCTTCGCCGCACAGCAGGGTTACGCATCCGCAGTAGCTGGCGAAAGTCGCGCAGCCTTGGCAAGCATCCGAGAAGCGGAAAAGTTTCTCGATATCTCCGACAGCGGGCCAGGGACTTTGGGTGGCTTCAACCCATCCATCCTGGCGTACGCGACCTCGAACGTCCGCTACCACTCTGGCGACATCAAAGGAAGCATGGACTCACTGCATCTCCACTTTCGACTGAGAGGCACAGGTGATACACCACGATCTGCGGCACGCTTCGGCTCCCTTCTTGCCGAGCGACAACTGGAACTCGGCCACCTGGAAGAAGCCTGCGGCACCTGGAGCAAGGTCCTCGACGCCTACCCCAACATCTACTCGGGGCGGGTTGACCAGCATGTCGCGAACATCGAATCCCTACTCCGCCCGTACCTCGCCAACAGCACCGCACGCGACACCTTCGAAAGGTCACGCTTAGCTTCACGCGCACGGCAGTAAGGAGGCAGCAGATGGAGCGTCGCCACTTCATCGAGTCGGCGGCCTTGAGTGTCGCCCCAGTCTTTCCCGACTGGCAGAGCACCATGGGCCGAATGGACGCAGCGAACTCCGGCGAGGCCCGCCGCCTCGGCATGCCGGACGTTGATCTTGTGGTCAGGATGTCCGATCGACTGTCAGCCACCTATGACGATCTCGGCGGCCGTCACACCCGCCCCCTCGCGGCAACTTTCCTGGTGAACGTCGTGGCACCGTATCTCCGCATGGACGGACCGCCCCAGGTCCGCAAGGCGATGCTGTCAGCGGCTGCGTTCCTCTGCTATCTCACCGGCTGGATGGCGGTGGACGAGACCCAGCACGGCCTTGCCCAGAAGTGGTATCTCAAGGCCCTTCAACTCTCCGGGGCGGGTGGCGATCATCTGACGTACTGCCGCGTGCTGCGCGGAATGTCGGTGCAAGCGGCCGACCTGGGCCACGGCCCCGACGCCATGCGCTTCGCCGAAACCGCCGCGTCAGCCGCCCCGGACGGCGAGCCGGACAACCGCGCCTTCTTCGCGGCACAACGGGGCTACGCGTCCGCAGTAGGAGGCGAGCGCCGCGCCGCCTTGGCCAGGGTTCGCGACACGGAGAAGTTCCTCGACATCGCCGACAGCCGCACCGGAACGCTGGGCGGCTTCAACGCATCCACCCTGGCCTATATGACCTCCAACGTCCGCTATCACTCAGGGGACATCAAGGGCAGCGTCCATTCGCTCCAACAACACTTCCACCTGAGAGACGAAACGGATTCACGTCAATCCGGAGTGCGCTTCAGCTCCCTTCTGGCCGAGCGCCAACTGGAAATCGGCCACCTGGAAGAAGCATGCACCACCTGGATCAAGGTCTTGGAGGAGTACCCCGCCACTCATTCAGGACGCATTGACCAACACGTCGCGAACATCGGCCCCCTTCTCCGCCCCTACCTCGCCAACAGCACCGCACGCGACACCTTCGACAGAGCACGGCTAGCCGCGCGAGCGAAGTAGAAGCGGCAAGCTCTGGGTGAAGCAAGTGGAGCGGTGGCTGGGCGATGCTGGCCTGACACCGCACGCACAGAACCGACTAGGCGTTTGCCGTGAGCTGGGAGTAAGCGAAGAGATGTTGTGGCCCAAAGTCGTGCAGAACCGCGTGAAGACGGGTGCCGACCGGGAAATCATGCACAGCTATCCATATCGATCCGCATGCCCCTCCACCGTCTGGAGGGAGCTCATCGAGGGAGCAGGGAAGGAGATCTTTCTCGCTGGCTACACCAACTACTTCTTCTGGACGCAGGTGCCGCATTTCGCGGACACCGTTCAACGCAAGGTCGCAGCGGGATGCCGTGTGCGCTTCCTGGTAGGAGACCCGGACAGCGAGGTGACCCGGCAGCGGGAAGCCATTGAGGATGTCGCGCTGTCGGTCTCTTCCCGGATCCGCATGACGCTCGACTGCCTTGACCGCCTCGGCGCACGGGAGGGTGTGGAGACGCGATTCTCGGCGCCTATGGATGCCATGAGCCACGTCAGCCTCTCGGTGTTCCGCTTCGACGGCGATGCGCTGGTCACACCACATCTGGCAACGGCCGTTGGCCACGACTCGCCGCTTCTTCATCTGCGCCGTCACGGCGACGACGGTATGTTCGACCGCTTCATAGGACATGGTGAGGAATTGTGGGAACGGGCAAGTCCCAGAGCCGTCTATATCCGGAAGTGACCGACCACACCGCCCACACCATCTCGACCACGTGCGATGTCAGCAGTGCATCGCATGCTCTGGAAGAGAGAGGGAGTCCCTGTCCACCCGCACGGCCTATACCGGGCGTTTGGAGTCCATACAGTGAGCGAGGCGAAGACGGCCCACCCTCTGATGGCGGCCGGTGCCCTCTTCTTCGACGAAGCTGATCGCGTCCTCCTCATCGAACCTTCTTACAAGGACTATCGCGATGTTCCGGGCGGATACGTCGAAGAGGGAGAATCACCTCTCCAGGCATGTGTGCGCGAGGTCCAGGAGGAGTTGGGCATCGCACCCCGCATCGGTTGCCTGCTCGTCGTGGACTGGGCACCGAATCCGGGCGAGGGAGACAAGGTTCTCTACCTCTTCAACGGCGGCCGCCTCAGCACGGACAGTCGCCAGCGGATCACCCTGCAAGCCAACGAAGTCCGTGGCTACGACTTCCACCCGGCCGAACGGCTGCCGGAACTCACCATCCCCCGCCTCGTGCGCCGCATCACCGCTGGTATCCAGGCCCGCGCGAACGGCGTGACCGCCTATCTGGAGCACGGAAACTCGCCGGAAACGGTGGGTTGACCAGGGCATAGGGCACCGCACGCGACACATTCGACGAGCCTGACCCGCTACTGGCCGAGGCCTGGATCAGTGGTCGCCGCCACCCATCGAAGGTACGCGTCCGACCCGAACATGATCGGCAGGGCGCAGATCTCCGGGTTCCCCCATGGATGACGCTCCCGAAGGTGCGACTCCACTTCGGCATACCGGTCAGCCCGGGTCTTCAAGAGGAGTTGCCACTCCTCACCCGTCCCGAACTCCCCCTCATGCCAGAAGGCTGAAACCACCGGCCCGACGATCTGCGCTCCCGCCGCCAGGCGCCCCATCACCACGGACCGAGCCAGTTCCACTGCTTGCTCGCGGGTCTCCGTCGCCGTTGACACCTGAAGAAAGTCAGTCATGCGCCGAGCCTAGTCATCGGTGCCCACCTCAGCCGCTACCGCGCCAACAGCACCACACGCGACACCTTCGACCGAGCGCGGCTCACCTCACGGGCAGCGTCACTGGCAAGCCCGGGGGTGCAGCCACCCCCGCCCCGACCATCTGCACGACGCACAGGTGTAAGTGGTCGTAGGCGGGGCCTGTGCACAGTCACCTCGCCGGGCACGGGGCATCCGGTGACGCACGGTTAGGGGAGCACGTCACCAGGGCCACAGACAGGAACGAGGGGCGCTCCAGATAGAAGCCGTGCGACACATCCCCGCCCCAGCCGAGTTGTTCGGCGGCGGAGTTGACCAGGCTCGCCAGCCACGTACTGTCACGGTCCGCCCTGGACGCGAACCGGGGCGCGTACTCGGTGAGCTGTTCCCCCAGCCATGCCGCCGCCTCCTGCGGCTCCTGCCAGGTGCCACGGACGAGACGCCCGGGTTTCATCAGCCAGAGGGCCGTTTCCATCGGGGGGAGATCTCGCCCGCGCGGAACTCCGCGACGGCTTCCTTGTGCCTCTGGTGGAGCCTGTGGCCCTCTGCGTCGTCGTCCCCTGTCGGCGGGGAGGGTGGAGCGCCAGGAGGCCGTCTGTGGCACTCCTTGTCGAACCGCTTCTTCTCACCCGTCCAGAGGTAGCCGTGGTAGTGCAACTGGCGTTCCGTTCCGCGCGGGGCCATTCGCCAACCCTGCGGTGCCTTCGGCCTGTGGCTCTTCGGTTCGATCGGCATGAACACATCCTCGGCCTATCGCCGAGGGACCTCTAGCGTTATTCGCGTTGTCGGGTAAAGATCCCGGACCAGTTGCTGAGGAGGGCCCGGCAATCATCTCCGAACACAGCTATTTCTTCACACCTGTCGAATTGTTCTCGGATTTCCGCGATGTCGCGATAGTCGCGCAGCAAGACTCCACCCGTGGGCGTTTCTACGGTGACGAGCCGACGATCGTAAATCGTGAACACACTGAGTGGGTTTACCCCTACCGGACCGGCCAGTCCATTCGGGATGATTCCGATACGCACTGTGGGGATACGGGAAAGTGATACCAGGTGGTCTAGCTGCATGGACATGCCGCCTGGAGAGACGATAGGCCACTTCACGGCCTGTTCCGTGAGAAGGAACGTGAACCGCTTAGCCGAATCCTTGAGGACTCGTTGCCGCTCCAGCTTCTTAGCGATGGTCTTGCTCATGTCTCCCGCATTGCGGGAGAGGCTAGCCCGCACGTACTCGGGCGTGGCCAAAAGACCTGTAATCATGGTGGGCAGGAAGAACCGGAACTCGGTGGTGACCACCTCAAGCCGCGATAGCTCGTTCTGCTTCTTATCGAGCCCCCGCCGCTGCGAGGACCAGTCGTCTTGCCACTCGGTGTTGGCCGTCCGGGCAAGCGACAAAATGTCCCTTGCTAGCGCTCTATCGACGTGAAGGGCTTCAAGGATGAGTTCTACGTCAACAATGTCAGGTGTGAGCTTGCGGCTTTCAATGTTGCTGATTTTGGTTTGGGACATATTGCAGCGCCTGGCGAGCGCAGCCTGACTGATACCGGCCCGCCGCCGCTCCGCGCGGAGTGCTTCGGCCAGGTCAGATCTGGGCTGACCTGGCCTTTCAGGCTCAAGCGTCAAGTGTCTTCACGCACTCCTCGAAAGGTAAGGCCCCTCGTTCCGGCCCCGCGCGGGCCGGTCGAGACGACGCTACGAGCCTGGGCAGTTGGACGTCTACGCGGGAACGACAATATTCGCGTTGTCGAATAAATCGCTACGGGTCGAAGGAGGCCGAGCCTCCCGTCGGCGCCGAGTCGGCACGCGGCACCGCGATCCGCGCCCCGCAGCCCCCAGGGCCCGTCTCCCTCCGTACGGACGCCCGCCCGCACGGAATCCACCCCCGCGCATCAGCCAGACCCCGGCCAGAACCATTCCCGCTCCCCCGGCGTCAAGATCCACACAGGTGCGCGTGGATCACCCACGTAGGATCACCTCACTTCTCCGATCTTCGCGACCCGTGGGGGGACATCCGCATGCCCGAAAACACCACCAGCCACATAGGCCGCAGACGTTTTATGGCGGTCACCGGGGGTGTGGCCGCCGCCACCGTCGCCGGGGGGACCTTCGCAGGGGCGGCGCAGGCGGCTCCCGCGACGCTGGCGAGCGCGCCCGCCGACCTCGCGGAGATCGTGCCGGGCATGCCGCGTTCGCTCGCGCTGAGCCTGCCCGCGACTCCGGCCGGGATCGATCCCTATCCGCTGCCGGAGCTGCCGACGCAGCTGGAGGGCGGGATCGTCAGTGAGCCGTCCATCCCCCGGTCGGCGATGCCGTACACCCGGGGGCCGGTGGATGAGGCCAAGGCGCTGGCGGCGGTCCCCAATGAGCTGCCGTTCTCGTTCAAGACCAGCGGGTACACGCTCCAGACGGACATCCCGGAGCCGATGCGGCCCTGGCGGGACCGTCCCACCCGGTGGACGAACGTGACGCCGAACACCAACCAGACCTATCTGGACCGCGACGGGGTGATCCAGTTCCGGATGACCAAGACCGCGCCGGGCTATGACCACCCCGTCGCGCAGGCCCAGTTCGGTCTCGGCTGTCTGGCCAGCTACCGCGTCGAGACGATCGCCTCCCGCAAGAAGCTCTTCCTCACCCGGGCCAAGGCGCAGGCCAAGCGGCTGATCGACCGGCGGATGGAGCTGCGGGGGGCCTGGTTCTTCCCGTATCCCTTCGACTACAAGCACACCAAGCACAGCGGGATCGACTACAAGGCCCCCTGGTTCTCGGGCATGGCCCAGGGCGAGGTGCTCAGCCTCTTCGTCCAGCTGGCGCAGTGCGACGGGGTCACCAGCGCGGAGCGCAAGCGTTATCTGGCGGCGGCGCACGGCGCCTTCGCCTCGCTGCTGCTGGATGACTCCCGCAAGCCGTGGGCCGTGAACAAGGACAAGAACGGCTACCTCTGGATCCAGGAGTACCCGGGCGCCAAGGCCGGGACCGGCGATTACACCTTCAACGGGATGATCTTCGCCATGTTCGGCCTCTGGGACTACTACGAGGCCACCGGGAACGAGCTGGCGGCGAAGCTCTACGACGGCTCGGTCACCACCATGCGGGACCACTTCTCCCGGCTGCGCAACACCCGCTGGCTCTCGTACTACTGCCACACCCACCGCATCCCGGGCAGCACCGCCTACCACCAGCACCACATCAACCAGTGGCGCCAGATGCACTGGCACACGGGCAGTGCCCAGCTCGCCCACCAGCATGACCAGCTGGTGGACGACTACCCGATCTATCCCCTGCGCAAGGGCTCGGTGGCGGCCATCGCGGCGGGCAGCCACACCCTCTACCAGCTGGACACCAAGGACAAGAACTACAACTACGACTGGGATCCGGCCAAGCAGGACAAGCAGCTCGCCACCAAGAAGGTCACCTTCCGCAACGCCACCCAGGCCCCGGTGAGCACCCGCCGCCGGATCCAGGGCCGGGGGATCTACTACCGCATCGACGCGGGTGCCTACGCGGGCTGGTGGATCGGCGAGTCGTACCCGAAGGTCTTCCTGCGCGGTGAGCATGTCACCGCCGTCTACCGGCCGCAGCGCACCGCCTCCTTCCCCGCGAACGAGGACATCACGTGCGTGAAGTACGGGCCCGACGGCACCACCGGCGCCACCAAGACGGTGAGCTTCCCGAAGCCGTCCAACGCGCCCTTCGACCGGCGGGCGATCGTCAACGGACGTCCGATGATCCGGATCACGGCGGGCGGGCTCAACGGCTACTGGGCCCCGACCCCCCAGGTCCGTACCGACGGCCGCTGACCCGCTCCCCCTCACCCGGCCGACCGGCCGCACCACCCGCCACCTGGCCATCACGGCGCCCCCGAAGCAGGCGAATTACCGCTTCGGGGGCGCCGAGCCATTGACGCCCGCCCAAGATCGGCCTACGTTCAGAACGAACCGGTGTTAGGAAACTTTCCTAACAGTCAAGCTCCAGGACATCAGGCAGGCGATCCGAAGGGCAGGTGCCCCACCGTGGCCGGAACCGATCCGGACGCCACACCCGCCACCACCCCGGGCACGCCCCGTGTCCTGCGCGCCATGAACGACCGCGCCGCGCTGGATCTGCTGCTGGCGCACGGGCCGCTCTCGCGCACCAAGATAGGCGTGCTGACCGGCCTCTCCAAGCCCACGGCGTCTCAGCTGCTGGGACGGCTGGAAGCCGCCGGTCTCGTCGTCGCCACCGGCACCACCGAGGGCCGCCCCGGACCCAACGCCCAGCTCTACGCGGTGAACGGGCGCGCCGGACACGCCGCCGCCCTCGACATCAATCCCCAGCGGGCCCTCGCCGCCGTCGCCGATCTGAACGGCGTCATCGTCGGCGAGTTCTCCGTGCCCACCCGCGTGGGCGAGCACCGGTCCGCGCTCAGCGCCGTACGCCAGGTCACCGACGCCCTCACCGGCGCCGCCACGGCCGCCGGGCTGACCCTCGCCGACATCCGGCGGCTGGTCATCGGCACCCCCGGCGCCTTCGACCCCTCCACCGGCAAGCTGCGCTACGCCTCCCATCTGCCGGGCTGGCACTCCCCCGCGCTCCTGGACCAGCTGGGCGAGGCGCTGCCGATGCCGGTCGAGTACGAGAACGACGTCAACCTCGTCGCGGTCGCCGAACAGCGGGTCGGGGTCGCCCGGGGCCACAAGGACTTCGTCCTCCTGTGGAACGAGGAGGGGCTGGGCGCCGCCCTCGTCATCGGCGGCTCACTGCACCGGGGCTTCACCGGGGGCGCCGGGGAGGTCGGTTTTCTGCCGGTGCCCGGCACGCCCCTGATGCGGCAGGTCACCAAGGCCAACGGCGGCGGCTTCCAGGAACTGGCCGGGGCCCAGGTGCTGCCGCGCCTCGCCCGCAGCCTCGGAGTGCGGGACATCGGCCAGGGCCACTACACCGAGGTCGCCGCCCGGCTGGTGGCGCGGGCCGCCGAGGCCCCCTCCGGCCCCGACCAGCAGCTGCTCGAGGTCTACGCGACCGGGCTCGCCATCGGACTCGCCTCCCTGATCGCCGTGCTCGATCCCGAGCTGGTGGTCCTCTCCGGGGAGGCGATCGTCGCGGGCGGCGAACCGCTGCGCGCCCGGGTGCAGGCCGAGCTGACGGAGCTGGCCGCGCCCCGGCCCCGGCTGGTGCTGGGGTCGGTCCGGGACCGCCCGGTGCTGCGCGGGGCGCTGGAGAGCGCCCTCGCCGCGACGCGCGAGGAGGTCTTCGACACCAGCCGCTGAGCGGCCCCTTCCGGGAACCGTGCGCACCACCCGCCGCGCCGGACCCCATCCGCTCCCCAGGACCGTACGACCGTACGCGTCCGCACGACCGAAGTCCGCACGACCGTATCTGTCCGTATGACCGGCGTCCGTACGACCGAGGTCCGTACGGACGCCCGCGCCCGGCGCGGCGGAGAACCCGCCGCACCGACCGTACGGACCGTACGTATCGCGCCACCCGTCCCACCGGCCGGTCGCCGCACGCTCGCCCGGCCGGTCCCGCACCACCGTACGACCGCACCGCCGTTCCATCCCGCACCAGACAAGGCACAGCGCACACCAGACACGCACCACACACACCGCCAGCGACTGGGAGACACCGCCATGTCCATACGCGCACGCAAGTCAGCCACCGCCTTCGCCGCCACGGCGGCGCTCTCCCTCCTGCTGGGCGCCTGTACGGGGTCCAGTGACGGCGGCGCGACGGACGATCCCAAGGCGGAGACCACCCTCACCTTCTGGCACGGCTGGTCCGCGCCGAGCGAGGTCAAGGCGATCCAGAGCAACATCGCCCGGTTCATGGCCAAGCACCCCAACATCAAGGTCAAGATCGTCAGCAATATGACCGACGACAAGATCAACCAGGCGCTGCGGGCGGGCGGTTCGCAGGCGCCGGACGTGGTGTCGTCGTTCACCACCAACAGCGTGGGCAAGTTCTGCAACTCCGGGGCACTGGTCGACCTGAACCCGTTCCTGAAGAAGGCGAACATCGACCCGAAGAAGGTCTTCAACAAGCCGGTGCTCGACTACACCGCCTTCGACGGGAACCAGTGCTCACTGCCGCTGCTCGGCGACGCCTACGGCCTCTACTACAACAAGGACGCCTTCGCGGCGGCCGGGATCACCGCTCCGCCCAAGACCTGGAGCGAGCTGAAGCAGGTCGCGCTGAAGCTCACCAAGCCCAAGGGTGACAGCTTCACCCAGCTGGGCTTCATGCCGAACTACCACGGCTACGAGACCACCATCTCGCACTACGTACCGCAGTGGTCGCCGACGTACTTCGACGGCGAGGGCAAGTCCACCGTCGCCACGGACCCCGCCTTCGCCAAGATGATCACGACGCAGAAGGACCTGGTCGACTCCCTCGGCGGCCACGCCAAGCTCTCCCGCTACCGCAACACCTTCGGTGACGAGTGGGGCGCCAAGCACCCCTTCCACACCGGCCAGGTGGCGATGCAGCTCGATGGCGAGTGGCGGCTGGGGATGGCCAAGGACGCGGGGGTGGACTTCGAGATCGGCACCGCGCCGCTGCCCGTGCCCGACGACCAGATCGCCGACTACGGCAAGGGCTATCTCTCCGGCACGATCGTCGGTATCGCCGCCACCAGCAAGAAGCAGAACGCCGCGTGGGAGCTGATCAAGTACATGACCACGGACACCGAGGCCGTGGTCGCCTTCTCCAACGACATCCGCAATGTGCCCTCCACCATCGAGGCGCTGAAGTCGCCCGACCTCAAGCACGACCCGGCGTTCAAGACCTTCCTGGAGATCGCCCAGCACCCCAAGTCCAACTCCAGCCCCGCCATGATCGACGGCGGCACCTACCACATCACCCTCCAGGACGTCGGCCACCGCTACGAGTCGGGCAAGCTCACCGATCTCAAGGCCGGTCTGGAGAAGGCCGCCCAGCAGATCGACACCGACATCGCCAAGCTGAAGAAGCAGTGAGCGGCGTCCGATGACCACCTACACCCTGAGAGCCAAACGGCGGCGGGCGGCGCTGCGCACGCTGGCCTTCCTGTCGCCGTGGCTCATCGGATTCAGCGTCTTCTTCGCCTATCCGCTGCTGTCGACCGTCTACTTCTCCTTCACCCAGTACGACGGTTTCCGGCCACCGGTCTTCAACGGCGTGGACAACTGGGTCTATATCTTCAGCGACTACCCCTGGTTCTGGCCCGCGCTGCGCAACACGCTCTGGCTGGTCGTGGTGATGGTCAGCCTCCGGGTCCTCTTCGGGCTCGGGATCGGGCTGCTGATCACCAAGATCAAGACGGGTACGGGGGTCTTCCGCACCCTCTTCTACCTGCCCTATCTCGCCCCGCCGGTGGCCGCGACGCTCGCCTTCGTCTTTCTGCTCAACCCGGGGACCGGGCCCGCCAACACCGTGCTGGAGGCCCTCGGGCTGCCCGCCCCGGCCTGGTTCACCGACCCCCAGTGGTCCAAGCCCGCGCTCACCCTGCTGGCCCTGTGGGGTGTGGGCGATCTGATGGTGATCTTCATGGCGGCGCTGCTGGACGTGCCCAAGGAGCAGTACGAGGCCGCCGAACTCGATGGCGCCTCCGCCTGGCAGCGGTTCCGCTTCGTCACCCTGCCGAATATCTCGCCCATCGTGCTCTTCGCGGTGGTCACCGGGGTGATCGCGACCATGCAGTACTACACCCAGCCCATGGTGGCCGGAAAGGTCGCCTCGGGAGTGATGGGCGGCAGCGGGCAGATGTTCGAGCCCGGCTTCCCCGAGAAGTCCACCCTGACCCTGCCGCAGATCATCTTCAACGCCGGTTTCCAGCGCTTCGACTACGGCGCGGCGGCCGTGGTGTCACTGGTGCTGTTCGCGCTCGCCATGGCCTTCACCGCCATCCTGATGCGGCGGCGCGGCGGACTGATCCGGATGGAGGACTGATCCGATGGCCCAGGTACTGGAGCGCAAGCCCGCGCCCGCCAAGACCCCGCCGCCGACCCCGGCGGCCCGCGCCGCCCGCCGCCGCGCGGTCCTCCACTGGATCGGGGTGCACTCGCTCGGCATCGCCGCCGCCCTCTTCTTCGTCCTCCCGTTCGTCTTCGTGGTGCTCACCTCGCTGATGAGCAACCAGCAGACCCTCACCCGCGATCTGATCCCCCACACCTGGGAGTGGAGCAACTACCGGGAGGTCTTCGACACCCCCGGCTTCCTCACCTGGTGGAAGAACACCCTGATCTACGCGGGCCTGGGGACCGTCCTGGTCGTCGTCTCCTCGGTGCCCGTCGCCTACGCGCTGGCCAAGTTCCGCTTTAAGGGGCAGCGGCTGGCGATGATGCTGGTCATCTCGATGATGATGCTGCCGCCGCAGGTCATCATCATCCCGATGTATCTGTTCTGGGCGAAGCAGTGGGACCTCACCGGCTCCCTCTGGCCGCTGATCATCCCCATGGCCTTCGGGGACGCGTTCGCGATCTTCCTGCTGCGGCAGTTCCTGCTCACCATTCCCCAGGAGTACCTGGACTCCGCCCGCGTGGACGGCTGCGGCGAACTCCGCACCCTGCTCACCGTGGTGGTGCCGATGGCCAAACCGGGCATCGCGGCGGTCGCGCTGTTCCAGTTCTTCTACGCCTGGAACGACTACTTCGGACCCCAGATCTACACGTCGGAGAACCCGGCGGCGTGGACCCTCAGCTACGGCCTGGAGTCCTTCAAGGGCGCGCACCACACCGACTGGAACCTGACCATGGCCGCGACCGTCCTGGTCATGGCCCCTGTGATCATCGTCTTCTTCTTCGCCCAGAAGGCGTTCGTCGAAGGCGTGACACTGACCGGAGTGAAAGGCTGAGAGAGATGAAACTGGCAGTGGTGGGTGGGGGATCCACCTACACCCCAGAACTGATCGACGGGTTCGCCCGGCTGAGGGAGACCCTCCCGATCAGCGAGCTGGTGCTCATCGACCCCGCGCGGGAGCGGCTGGAGCTGATCGGCGGGCTGGCCCGGCGGATCTTCGCCCGGCAGGGCCACGGCGGGACCATCACCACCACAGCGGAGCTCGACGCGGGTGTCGCCGACGCCGACGCGGTGCTCCTCCAGCTCCGCGTCGGCGGCCAGGCCGCCCGGCTCCAGGACGAGACCTGGCCGCTGGAGTGCGGCTGCGTCGGCCAGGAGACCACCGGGGCGGGCGGGCTCGCCAAGGCGCTGCGGACCGTGCCGGTCGTCCTCGATATCGCCGAACGCGTACGGCGCGCCAACCCCGACGCCTGGATCATCGACTTCACCAACCCGGTCGGCATCGTCACCCGGGCCCTGCTGGAGGCCGGACACAAGGCCGTCGGCCTGTGCAATGTCGCCATCGGCTTCCAGCGCCGCTTCGCCGCCCTGCTGGAGACCGACCCGTCCCAGATCCATCTCGACCACGTCGGACTGAACCATCTGACCTGGGAGACCGGCGTACGGATCGGAGGACCCGACGGCGCGGACGTCCTCCCCAAGCTGCTGGCCGAACACGGCGAGGCCATCGCCGGCTCGCTGAGCCTGCCGCGCGCCCTCCTCGACCGGCTCGGCGTCGTCCCCTCCTACTATCTGCGCTACTTCTACGCCCATGACGAGGTCGTGCGCGAACTGGCGACCAAGCCGTCCCGGGCCGCCGAGGTCGCGGCCATGGAGAAGCAGCTCCTGGAGCTGTACGGGGACCCGGCGCTCGACACCAAGCCGGAGCTGCTCGCCAAGCGGGGCGGCGCCTACTACTCGGAGGCGGCGGTGGACCTGGCCGCCTCACTGCTCGGCGGGGGCGGCTCACCCCACCAGGTGGTGAACACCCGCAACAACGGCACCCTGCCGTTCCTGCCCGACGACGCCGTCATCGAGGTCCAGGCGCGGGTGGACGCGACCGGCACCACCCCGCTGCCGGTGCCCCCGCTCGACCCGCTCTTCACCGGGCTGATCGCCCATGTGACGGCCTATGAACACCTCGCCCTCGACGCGGCGCTGCGCGGCGGGCGCGACCGGGTCCACAAGGCCCTGCTCGCCCATCCGCTGATCGGCCAGAACGACCGGGCCGAGGCCCTGACGGACAAGCTGGTCGCGCACAACCGGGAGCACCTGGCGTGGGCGTGACCGCTTCCGTACTCGCCATCGACGCGGGCAACAGCAAGACCGACGTCGCCGTCGTCGGCGAGGACGGATCCGTCCTCGCCTCGGCGCGCGGCCGGGGGTTCCACCCGCCGAAGGTGGGCATCGAGCCCGCGATCGACGCGTTCGCGTCGGCGGTGGGGGCGGCGCTGGCCGAGGCCGGGGCGAGCGGTGTGACGGGGGAGACGGGGGAGAACGGTCCCGCGGTCGCCCATGTCTCCGCCTGCCTGGCCAACGCCGACCTGCCGGTGGAGGAGGAGGAACTCACCGCGGCCCTCCAGGCCCGGGGCTGGGGCGCGACCACCGAGGTACGCAACGACACCTTCGCGCTGCTGCGGGCCGGGGTCGGCGAACCCCGGGGCGTGGCCGTCGTCTGCGGCGCCGGGATCAACTGCGTCGGCATGCTCCCCGACGGGCGCACCGCCCGCTTCCCCGCCATCGGCAAGATCGCCGGGGACTGGGGCGGCGGCATGGGGATGGCCGAGGAATCCCTCTGGACCGCCGCCCGCGCCGAGGATGGACGCGGTGCGCCCACCGCCCTCGCCACCACCCTGCCCGGCCACTTCGGCCTCGGCACGATGTACGAACTCATCGAGGCGCTGCACCGGGGCCATATCCCCTACACCCGGGTGCACGAGGTGACCCCGGTGCTCTTCGCCACCAGCGCCGAGGGGGATCCGCTCGCCCGCGACCTGGTGCGGCGGCTCGCCGAGGAGGTCGTGGTCATGGCGACCGTCGCGCTGGAACGGCTCGGCCTGCTGGACGAGGAGGTCCCGGTGGTCCTCGGCGGCAGCGTGCTGGCCGCGCGCCACCCGGAACTGGAGGACCAGATCGTCGCGCTCCTGGGCGCGCGGGCGCCCAAGGCGTACACCACGGTCGTGACGGCGCCGCCGGTGCTGGGGGCGGGGCTGCTGGGTCTGGACCGGGTCGGGGCGGGGGCGGGGGCGCGGGAGCGGCTGCACCGGCACTACGCGTCCCGTCCCTGAGCCCTCTCCCCCCTGACGACGAGCCGGGTCCCCCGCACAGGGGTCGGGGGACCCGGCCGCCCCCCGCCCCCTCGCGGGCCCGGGGCCGGCCCGCGGCGGAGGAACCGGGTGCGGTGGGGGAGCGTGTTCAGGGGGAGGGGCGGGGGCGGCACCACAAGATCCAGTCAAGACAGCTGTCTTCGCCGGCCATCACGGCCATACTGCTGACCCAGGGGCACGCCCCACCGCCGCCCGCACCGCGGCGCGCCGTCAGCGAGCGAGGGGGAGGCACGTGACACGAGCACCGCATGTGCGCACCACGCCGACCGGGCGGCCCGCGCCGCCCGGCGCTCCGGGCGAGCGGGCCGCGCCGAACACCCCGTACGCCCCGGTCGGCACCGGCGACCCGAACCGGCCGTCCGGCGGGGGCCCGCACGGCGGCGGCGCCTCCGCCGACCCCTCCCGCACCTTCCGTCTCTCCCCTCGCGGCCCTCTCGCCGAGTTCTCCGAGCGCCTCCGTACCGCCGCCACCACGGAGCCCGGCCGCCTTCAGATCATCGGTGCCGTACTGGCCGCGCTCGTGGTCGCGTTCGGCGGGGTGGCGGCGTACGAGGTCAGCGACCGTTCCTCCGCGGCCGAGGCCGTGATCTCCCGCAGCCAGCCGCTGAGCGCGGACGCCGCCGCGATCTACCGGCTGCTCGCGGACGCGGACACGGCGGCCTCCAGCGGCTTCCTCGCCGGGGCGTTCACCGAGTCCGATCCGATGAGCAAGCGCTACCGGGCGGATCTGGCCCGCGCCTCCGAGCTGCTGACGAAGGCCGCCACGAACACCGCCGAGGGCAGTGAGTCCTTCCGTCAGATCGCGGTGATCAACGCCCAGTTGCCGGAGTACGTGGCCAATGTGAAGGCGGCCCGCGCCCACAACCGGCTGGGGCTGCCGCTCGGCGGCGCCTATCTGCGGTACGCGAACGAGCGGATGACCACGGTCATGCTGCCCGCCGCGCAGCGCCTCTACGAGGAGGAGACCGCCCGGCTCGACCGGGACGACCGGGAGGCCCGGTTCTGGCCGGTGGTGTCGGTGGTGGTCGGGCTGGCCGCCCTGGCCGCCCTGGTGTGGGCACAGCGCCGCAGCTATCTGCGGACGCACCGGATCGTCAACCACGGCCTGCTCGCCGCGACGGCCGCCGCCGTGGTGGTGCTGCTGTGGCTGGTCGTGGCCCACTCGGTGGCCCGTACGGGGCTCAGTGAGGCCCGCTCCGACGGCCAGCGCTCGCTGAAGGTCCTCAACGACGCCCGGATCAGCGCGCTGAAGGCACGTGCCAACGAGAACCTGGTACTGGTGGCCCGGGGCGCGGTGCTCACCGAGGACGGCAGGAGCGACCGCTACGAGACGGAGTTCCAGGCGGGCGTCCTCTCCCTGCGGAAGGCGCTGAGCAAGGCCACGGCCTACGCCGACGACACGCCGGGCAGCGCTCCGCTGACGGTCGCGGCCCGTGCGATGGACCTCTGGATCGTCCGCCACTCGCTGGCCAGCGTCATGGACAAGGACGGCGACTACGAGGGCGCCCTGGCGAAGGTCATCGGCGGCACGAGACACGAGCCCACCGAGGAGGCGTTCGAACGCGTGGACAAGGCCCTGGGGGAGGCCCTCGCGCATGAGCAGAAGGAGTTCACCCGGGCCGCCGAGGACGCGCGGGGCACCCTGACCGGGCTGGCGACCGGAGCCGCCGCGCTCGGGCTGCTCGGCGCGGTGGGGGCCGTCTCCGGGATCAACCGCAGGCTGTCGGAGTACCGATGACACGCGGGGGACGATCCCGGGCCGCCGGAGTCACGGCGCCGCGAGTGGCACGACCGCGTGAAGCCGGAGTCTTGAGGACCCGAGAGGCACGGCCACGGACAGCCGACGTCACGACGACGCGAGGGGAGACGGCGCGATGACCGACGACGACCGGACCCGTGCCCTGGACACCCGGCACCCCGCGACCAGCGCGATCAGCGCGCCCCGCCCACGCGGCCCACGCGGCTGGGGCGGGGTGATCGCCATGGCCGCCGTCTGCGGCCTCACCGCCGCCAGCACCGTCCTGCCGCTCTCCCGGGGCGCGGCCACCGACACGTTCGGGGCCGGCAGCGCCCCCGCCTCCCGGGCCGAGGCGCCGCCGGAGCCACGGGCCTGCACGGCGCCGGAGACCTCGCTGCGCCCCTCCCCCGCCGACGGGCCGACCATCAAGGAGATCAAGGCCCGCACCAAGCTGATCGTCGGCGTCGACCAGAACAGCTACCGCTGGGGCTACCGCGACCCCTCCACCCGTGAGCTGAAGGGCTTCGACATCGATCTCGCCCGCGCCATCGCGGAGGACATCCTCGGCAGCCGGGACGACGTCATCTTCCGGGCCATCCCCACCAACCAGCGCATCCCCGCCCTCAACAGCGGCACGGTCGACATCGTCGTCCGGACCATGACGATCAACTGCGACCGGATCAAGCTGGTCGACTTCTCGACCGCGTACTTCCAGTCGGGCCAGCAGGTGCTGGCCCCCAAGTCGGCGAGGATCACCGGGTACGACCCCTCGCTGAAGGGCAAGCGGGTCTGCTCGGCGGAGGGCTCGACGGCCTATGACGCCCTGGAGCGCAACTCGTTCGGCGCGGTCTTCCGGGACACCCACGACGACACCCCCCGGGACGAGGACATCCTCACCGTGCCCAACCAGCTCGACTGTCTGGTGCGGCTCCAGAACGGCCTGGTGGACGCCGTCGTCACCGACAGCGCCCTCGCGGCGGGCCAGGCCGCCCAGGACCCCTCGGTCGAGCTGAAGGGCGAGCGGCCGTTCACCACCGAGTTCTACGGGGTGGCGGTCAAACAGGGCAAGGACGACCTGGTGCGGCGGATCAACCATGTGCTGGAGCGGTACCGGGCGGGTCCGTGGCTCGCCGCCTACCGCACCTGGCTGAAGGCCGACATGCCCGGGATATCCGGCCCGCCCAAGCCCAAGTACCACAAGGGCTGACGGTCACGAGAGACCCGGCGGAAGAGAACGTCACAGAACACGAGAGAGCGCAAGGGAACACGGGAGAACGGAAGAGAGAGGTGATCGATGGGCGTCGCGGGACCGTTCCCCGGCTCCGGCGGTAGGGCACCGGGTCCGGCGATGGACCGGGACGAGGTCGACCGGGCGCTGGCACGGCTGGGCGCCGAGCACGAGGCGATCGAGTCGTCCCTGCTCGCCCTCCAGGACCACGCCGGACGCAGACTCCTGGAGGGTGCCGAGCTGACCGGGGTCACCCGGGACCGCTGGGCCTCGACCGAGCAGGCGATCTCGCTGCTCTGGGCCTACTTCGACGCGTACACGGGCGCGCTGCGGGAGATCCGCGAGCTGCGTTCGCGCCGCCGCTGGTCGAGCCGGGAGGATCTGGTGGAGCTCACCGACCGGCTGCGGGGCCCCAGCGTGACCGTCGCCAACGGCGCCCCCCAGCTGATGTCACCGGCCACCGGCCCCGCCCGGCTCTCCGAGCGCTTCACCCTGGAGGCGCTGGTCGAGCGGATGAACGGGCTGTACGCGGCCTCGCTGGACATGGTGGTGACGGCGGACGCGGTCTGGTCGGCGCTGCCCGCGCGGATAGACCTGCTCTCGGCCGAGCTCCAGCGCACCCGTCAGCTCGCCCACTCGGTGGGGGTCAGGCCCGGTGAGCACCCGGCCGGGGACGAACTGGCCTCGATCACCGCGGAACTGCTGACGCTCCGGGCGCAGGTGGTCTCCGACCCGCTGGCGTTCTGGCGTCCCGCGCCGGGCAGTTCGGCGCCCGGCGGGGGCCGTCCCGACACCGACCGCTATGACCGGGCGGCGCGGGCGCTGGAGGACATCCGGCGGGAGATCGAGGCGGTGCTCCGGGTCCGCCAGGACTCCGAGGAGCGGCTGGTCAAGCTGCGGGACCTGCTCTCCCGCGCCGACC
The DNA here is from genome assembly GCF_042800315.1 of Streptomyces sp. NPDC057638. NCBI lineage: Bacteria > Bacillati > Actinomycetota > Actinomycetes > Kitasatosporales > Streptomycetaceae > Streptomyces > Streptomyces sp. NPDC057638. Next base: position 37,349 of record NZ_JBHVHF010000006.1, on the reverse strand, counting down.
GCACCCTCACCGAGGCCCGGTCCGCGCGGGGCGAGGTGCTGGCGAAGATCGCCGCGACCGAGGTGCCCGCCGTCAGCGGGCCGCCGCTCGCCCTCCAGGAGCGGCTGGCCACGGCCGCCGAGTACCGCAGGCACTCCCAGTGGCACCGCCTCTCACCGCTGCTGGAGGCGCTGGAGCGGGAGGCGGAGGAGGAGTTGCTGCGGGCGCGGGAGTCGCTGACCGCCGTCACGGCGCCGCTCGCGGTCCGCGCCGAACTGCGCGGACGGCTCGACGCGTACAAGGCGAAGGTCGCCCGGCTCGGACTGGCCGGGGACCCGCTGCTGAGCGAGCGGTACGACCTGGCCCGGCGGATGCTGTGGAGCGCGCCCTGCGATCTGCGCGTGGCCGAGCAGGCGGTGCTGCGCTATCAGCACGCGGCGGCGGAGGCCCTGGCCCACCAGGGCGGACCACCCGGACCCACCGACCCCAGGGGGTAGGCGTGAGCGATCGAACCGGCTGCCAGCGGCCCACATGCGAGGGCTCGTACGAGGACATGGGTGACGGCGGGCTGTACTGCGACACCTGCGGTCTGGCCCCCGTCGTCGCGGTGAACGGCACGGGCGGCGGCCCCGGGCCCGGACCGGCCGCGCCGGGCGGCGCGGGGCCCGCGCACGGTTCGTCGCGTCACTCCGGGAACTCGTCAGGGGGCGCGGGCGGCTCGGGCGGCGCGGGCTCGTCAGGAGGCGCGGGCCCGGCGAGTGGATCCGGGGGATCCGGAGGCGGCACCGCCCGTTCCTCCACCTCCCGCCGCTCGGTGTCGGGACGGCTCTCCCGGGCCCGTCCCGGCGCCACCGCCCGTGCCGTGGCGGTCCGCGCCACCGGCTCCACCGGCGGCGGCCCGGCCCGCAAGCGGCTGGGCTCGGGGCTGGTGACGGTTCCCGAGGTGCCGCGCCCCAATCCGCGTGCGGCCGTGATGCGCTCCCCCGAGGTGCCCGAGCGCAAGCGGTTCTGCTCCCGTTCCGACTGCGCGGCCCCGGTGGGCCGGGCCCGGGGGGAGCGCCCGGGGCGTACGGAGGGGTTCTGCACCTCCTGCGGCCATCCGTACTCCTTCGTACCGAAACTGGTGGAAGGCGACATCGTCCGGGGGCAGTACCAGGTCATCGGGTGTCTGGCCCATGGCGGCCTCGGCTGGATCTATCTGGCGGTGGACCGGGCCGTCGCCGACCGCTGGGTGGTGCTGAAGGGCCTGCTCGACACCGGGGACCAGGACGCGATGGCCGCCGCCATCGCCGAGCGGCGCTTCCTCGCCGAGATCGAGCACTCCAACATCGTCCGCATCTACAACTTCGTGGAACACCTCGACCAGCGCACGGGCTCCCTCGACGGCTACATCGTGATGGAGTACGTCGGCGGCAAGTCGCTCAAACAGCTGGCCGGCGAGCGCCGGGGCCCGGACGGCAGGCGGATACCCCTGCCGGTGGAACAGGCGTGCGCGTACGGCATCGAGGCGCTGGAGGCGCTGGGCCATCTGCACAGCAGAAACCTGCTGTACTGCGACTTCAAGGTCGACAACGCGATACAGCAGGAGAACCAGCTCAAGCTCATCGACATGGGCGCGGTCCGGCGGGCCGACGACACCGAGTCCGCCATCTTCGGCACCGTGGGCTACCAGGCCCCCGAGGTGGCCGAGGTCGGGCCGTCGGTCGCCTCCGACCTCTACACGGTGGCGCGCACCCTGGCCGTGCTGACCTTCGACTTCCAGGGCTACACCAATGTGTTCGCCGAGTCGCTGCCCGATCCGGAGCATATCGAGGTGTTCCGTACCTACGAGTCGTTCTACCGGCTGCTGGTCCGGGCGACGGACCCGCATCCGGAGCGCCGGTTCGCCTCGGCCGAGGAGATGTCGGAGCAGCTGACGGGTGTGCTGCGGGAGGTGGTGGCGCTCCAGACGGGACGTCCGCGCCCGTCGCTGTCCTCTCTCTTCTGGCCGGAACTGCGCGTGACGGACACCGAGTTGTTCACGGAACTGAACGGCGAGGTGTCGGCGCTGGGCACCCGCCCCGCGCGCGGCTGGTGGCGGGCGCGCGGCGGCGGGACGACGGCCGTCCCCACGGCGGGCACGGAAAGCGCGGCCCGTCTCACCCCTCATCTGGTGGAACTGGACCCGCCCTCCGTCGCGCTGGCGCTGCCGCTGCCCCGGGTCGACCCGCATGACCCCAACTCCGGCTTCCTGGCGTCCCTGCTGGCCACCGCCCCCTCCGAACTGATCACCGCCCTGGCCACCGGCCCCACGCCCACGATCGAGACCCGGCTGCGCGAACTCCGTGCCCGCCTGGAACTACGGGAGGTCGCGGCGGCCACGCGGGCGCTGGAGACCCTGGAGGAGCGGCACCCCGACGACTGGCGGGTGATCTGGCACCGGGGTCTGGCCTCGCTGGTCCACCGGGACTTCGAGACGGCCGCGCTCTCCTTCGAGGCGGTCTACGACGCCTTCCCCGGCGAACCGGCGCCCAAGCTGGCGCTCGGTGTCTGCGCCGAGGTGCTGGGCCAGCTGGACAACGCGGCCGAGTACTACCGGCTGGTATGGGCGACCGATCCCGGTTTCGTCAGCGCGGCGTTCGGGCTGGCGCGGGTGCGGCTCGCGGCGGGCGACCGTGCCGGGGCCGTGCGGGCGCTGGAGTCGGTGCCGGAGTCGTCGATCCACTTCACGGCGGCGCGGGTGGCCGCGGTCCGGGCGCGGCTGCGGCGGCGCGCGGCGCGCGAGGCCCTGATCACCGATCTGGCCGCCGCCGCGGCCCAGGTGGACGCGTTGGAGGGGGTCGGTCTCGACGCCCAGCGCCGGGAGCTGCTGTCGACCGAGGTGCTCGGCGCCGCGCTGGACTGGGTACTCTCCGGTAGTCCCGGAGACACCTCGATCGTTCCGGACCCGTCGGGCGCGGCACATCCCGGCGCGGCGCCCGCCACGGCGCCCGTTCCGGCCGTGCTGCTCGGCAGCGAACTGGACGAGCGGGGGCTGCGCTTCGGGCTGGAACGCTCCTTCCGGGTACTCGCCCGGCTCGCCCAGCGGGGCGAGGAGCGGATGGACCTGGTGGAGCGCGCCAACCGCTTCCGCCCCCGGACGTGGGTGTGATTGATGTCCTCGCAGACGCACCAGCCTGCCGCCTGGCCGTTGTGCCCGAGCTGCTCCGAGCCGTTGGAGGAGGGGGACCGCTACTGCGGCGCGTGCGGACACGATCTGTCGACCGTGCCCCCACCGCCGGGCGGTGACCGGCCGACCCTCCCCATCGGCCATCCCCTCGGGCCGCCGCCCGGGAACCCGCTGACCGACCGGGCGCCGGAGTACGCCTCCGGCTGGCCGGGTACCGCCCCGGCCGAACCGGCTCCGGTTCCGCAGGCGCCCGGTGCCCCCTTCCCGGGCACCGTGGCCACACCGCACCCGGCCCCGGTCTACGCGCGGGAGACACCTCCGGGCGGGTACGCGGTCCATGACCACCCGCCGGGCCCGTTCCCCCCGTCCGGGCCGCCGGGTGACCCGCGTGGCCTGCCGTACCCGCCGCCCCCGGCCGCCGACTCCGGGACCGGGGCGTACGGCCCCGGGGCCTACGGATCCGGGGACGCCGATGCGCCGCCGCTGCCTCCCCGTACCGACCCCCGCGCCGCGGAACCGGCGTACGCGGGGTACGGGTGGAAGGTGTGCGTGGCGTGCCGCACGGGACGCGTGGACACCGACGGGTACTGCGAGAACTGCGGCCACGCCCAGCCCCGCGAACGGGACCACATGGAACAGGAACTGGGCGCCGTCGCCGCCGTCAGCGACCGCGGGCTGCGCCACCACCGCAACGAGGACGCGTTCGCCGTGTCGAACACCTCCCTGCCCGACGGGTCCCCCGCCGTCATCGCCGTCGTCAGCGACGGGGTCTCCTCGGCGACCCGGCCCGACGAGGCGTCACAGGCCGCCGTCCGGGCCGCCAACGAGGTGCTGCTGGACGCGCTGCCGCGCGGGGTCCACCCCCAGCGGGCGATGCGGGAGGCGATCGTGGCGGCCGGGACAGCGGTGAACGCGCTGGCGGGCCGTGACCCGCTCGACGACTCCCTGGACAGCTCCCCGCGCCAGCTCAACGCGCCCGCCTGCACCATCGTCGGCGCGGTCTCGGCGGGCGGCCTGCTGACGGTCGGCTGGGTCGGTGACAGCCGGGTGTACTGGGTGCCCGAGGACCGGACCGTGGGCGCGGCGCGGCTGACGGAGGACGACTCGTGGGCGGCGCAGATGGTGGCCGCCGGGCTGATGGGCGAGGCCGAGGCGTACGCGGACGAGCGGGCGCACGCCATCACCGGCTGGCTCGGCGCCGACGCGTACGAACTCGACCCGCACACGGCCGTGTTCCAGCCCGACCACCCCGGGGTGGTCGTGGTCTGCACCGACGGGCTGTGGAACTACGCGGAGGGCGCCGAGGAGATGGCGCGGGCCATCCCCGCGGACGCCGCCGACCGTCCCCTGCACTGTGCGCAGGTCCTCGTCGGCCACGCGCTGGACGGCGGTGGCCACGACAACGTAACGGTGGCCGTGGTGCCGTTCGCCGTGGCGCGGCAGGGGGCAGGATCGGCCTACGACGCCCAGCACCGGGTGTGAGTCCGTGGTCCCGCGTCCGTCCGTCGCCCGTGCGGGCCGCCGACCCGCGCGGGCGTCCCGGCCGGGGCGGGCGTACCCGTCGTACAGATCGCGCCGGTGGTCCTGGTCACGCCGACCGGTCCGGTCCCACGGGCCGGTCGCGTTCCCACCCCCGTACAGGCCACGCGGACCACGCAGTCCGTACGGACCGCAACGGTCAGCCCGTCCCTACGCGTCGTACCGGTCGTACGCGTCCTATCGGCCGTACGGGCCCCACCGGCCGGCGCGGCCGTCCGGGCCGTACCGGCCGGGTCCCCCGTCCCCCAGGTCGCGCCGGTCGGTCGGGTCGTACCGATCGGCGGGGCCACCGAGACCACCCAGGTCGAAGAGAGCGACCAGACCGGCGCGATCGGCCCGATCGCCCGGCCGCCCGGTCGCCTGACCTCCCGAGCGGAGCGCCCAGTCCCCGGCGCTGAGCACTCAAGGAGCCGAAGCGATGGCCAATTTCTCCAAGTCCCACGTGCCCCAGTTCTCCGTCGAGGTGTACCAGAACGAGTTCCTGCCGGAGGGCGGCCGTGAGGTGAGCGCCATCGTGACCGTCTCCGCCACCGGCGGCGGCACCACCGGCGGACTGCCGCTGGGCGGCCGCGCGGGCGCGCCCTCGGACCTGCCCCACCCGCCCCCGGGCGCGGGCGCGGCCGTGGTGGTCATGGTCGACTGTTCGGGGTCGATGGAGTACCCGCCGACCAAGATGCGCCACGCCCGGGACGCCACCGCCGCCGCCATCGCGACCCTGCGCGACGGGACCGAGTTCGCCGTGGTGTCCGGGACCCATCTGGCCGGGGAGGTCTATCCCGGCGGCGGGCGGCTCGCCATCGCCGACGAGAGCACCCGGGCCCAGGCGAGAGCCGCGCTGGACCGGCTCTCCGCGGGCGGCGGCACCGCCATCGGGACCTGGCTGCGGCTGGCCGACCGGCTGCTGGCCCGCTCCCAGGGCGCCATCCGCCACGGCATCCTGCTCACCGACGGGCGCAACGAGCACGAGAGCCCGGAGGACCTGCGGTCCACCCTGGCCTCCGTCGAGGGCCTGTTCACCTGTGACGCGCGGGGGGTGGGCACCGACTGGGAGGTCAAGGAGGTCAACGCCATCGCCTCCGCGCTGCTGGGCAGCGCCGACATCGTCGCCGATCCGGCCGGGCTCACCGCGGACTTCACGGCCATGATGGAGAAGGTGATGGGCAAGGGCGTCGCGGACGTGGCCCTGCGGCTGTGGACACCGGTCGGCGTGGAGGTCCAGTTCGTCAAGCAGGTCGCGCCGACCGTCGAGGAGCTGACCCACCGGCGGACGGAGACCGCTCCCCGGGCCGGGGACTATCCGACCGGCTCCTGGGGCGACGAGTCCCGCGACTACCACATCAGCGTCCGGGTGCCCTCGGCGGAGATCGGGCAGGAGATGCTCGCCGCCCGTGCCTCGCTGGTGCTGCCGGGCGACGACGGCGGCGGCTCCTCCGGGGGCCTGGCCCAGGGACTGATCCGCGCGGTGTGGACGGATGACATGGCCGCGTCCACCGCCCTCAATCCCCAGGTCGCCCACTACACCGGGCAGGCCGAACTGGCGGACGCCATTCAACAGGGCCTGAATGCCCGCAAGTCAGGCGATTTCGATGGCGCGACGGCCAAACTCGGGCGCGCCGTCCAGCTCGCGGAAGCCTCCGGAAACGAGGACACGGCGAAACTCCTTTCGAAGGTGGTGGACGTCGTCGACGCGGCGACAGGTACTGTGCGACTGAAAGCGACGGTCGCGGACGCCGATGAGATGACACTCGAAACGCGGTCGACCAAGACCGTTCGCGTGAAGAAGCAGTGAAAATAGCGAGAAGACCAGAGAATGAGACGGCCCTGCGGGCCGACTTGAGGAGAGGGGGAAGCGCCGACATGCCGACCTGCCCGAACGGACACCAGTCGGGTTCCGACGACTGGTGCGAGATCTGTGGTCACCGCATGGCCGGCCCCGGCGCCCCCACGGGGTCCGTACCGCCGCCGCCGCGCTCCGGCTACGGCTACGGCTACCCGGGGCCGGGTGACGCGACCGCCGTCGCCGAGCTCTGCCCGCAGTGCCGGACCCCGCGCGAGCAGCTGGCCCCCTTCTGCGAGGAGTGCCGCTACAACTTCCTGACGCAGACGGCCACGTCGTACACGCCGATCGCGCCCGCGCCCCAGCCGCCGTCCCCCGGACCGCACCGACCGCAGGGGTTCGACCCCCAGCCGCCGGCCGGGCCCCGGGGCGGACACCAGCCGCCGCCGCTCGACCCGTACGAGTACCAGGGCTCGCGGCCCTCCCAGCTCAACCGTCCCGCGGAACCGCTGAGCGAGTCCCCGGTAGCGCCGCTGTTCCCGACCGGTCCGGGCGGGCCGGGCGGTGTCGGCGGCCCCGGGGGTCACGGCGGGCTCGGCGATCCGAACGGCCCCGGCGGTCACGGGGGACTCAGCGGACCGGGCGGGCCCGGCGGACACAGCGGACTCGGTGCGGCCGACCCCATCGGCGGCCCTCCCGGCTTCCCGCAGGGACCGGGACGGCCCGGCGCGCAGCCGCCCTCGTTCCCGCAGGGCCCCTCCGCGCCCGCCGGCCCCCAGGGCGGTGGCACGGACGACTGGACGCTCCCCCCGCCCGCCGGACCGCAGGGCGGACCGGGCACCGGGCAGGCACTGGGCGGCTTCCCGCCGCCCCCGGGCGCGGGTGGTCAGCCGTCGTACGGAGGTGCCGCGGGCGCCGGTCAGCAGCCGGGCCCCGGCCTGACCGACCCGAGGTCCACCCCGGGTCAGCTCCAGTCGGGGCCCTCGTCGTTCCAGCAGCCGCGACAGACCGGCTGGGCGGCGGTGATCGCGCCCGACCGCGAGTACTTCATGGCGATGATGCAGCGCAGCGGCCCCGACGCCTCCGGGCTCAACCTGCCCGCGTACTCCCCCGAACAGCGTCTGGTGCTCACCGGCAACCAGGTCACGATCGGCCGCCGCCGCCAGTCCACGGGCGAGGCGCCGGACATCGACCTCTCGGTGCCGCCGGAGGACCCGGGCGTCTCGCACCAGCACGCCGTGCTGGTGCAGCAGCCGGACGGCTCCTGGTCGGTGGTGGACCAGAACTCCACCAACGGCACCACGATCAACGGCTCCGAGGAGCCCATCCAGCCGTATGTGCCGGTGCCGCTGAACGACGGCGACCGCGTCCACGTCGGCGCGTGGACGACCATCACGGTCCGCCGCAACCCCTGACCGATCGGCTCCGGCGGGCCACGGTCCGCCGGAGTCCCGCCCGGCGCACGGTCATGGCCCGCCGGCCACCGCCACGGCGGGACCGCGCGTCACGGCGACTCCCCGGGGGCAGCGCGGCCGAGCGGCCAGACATAGGGCCCCTCGGGATCGTCCAGCCAGGCCCACTGACGGCGCCCGCGCACCGTGACCCCGAACCGGTCACGGGACGGGCGCCGCTCGCGTTCCCACAGCGAGCGGGCCTCCTGCGGATCGAGCCCGCCCGCGCTCAGTGTCAGCAAGAAGCGGAAGAGATCGTTCTCCAGCAGTCGGCGGGGCAGGTGTCCCCGGCGGCGCGCGGGCGGCGCCCCGCCGCCCCGCAGCGGCACGAAGTAGGCCGAGGTCCGCAGGAAGCGCCCCTCCGCGACCCGCTCCCGGCCCTCGTCCCGTACCCGCAGCCGGATCAGCCCGGTGGAGAGCGGGGCGAGGATCACCGCCCCGGGAGCGCACTGGGACAGCCAGTCATACGGAACCGAGGCGAGCGTGCACGTCACGATGATCCGGTCGAAGGGGGCACGCTCCGGGCAGCCGCGCGCGCCGTCGCCGGTGACCACGGTGGGGCGGTAGCCCGCGGCGGCGAGATGGGCGCGGGCGGAGTCGGTGATCTCGGGGTCGAGGTCGACCGTGGTCACCCGGGCGTCACCGAGCCGGTGGCACAGGAGCGCGGCGTTGTAGCCGGTGCCCGCGCCGATCTCCAGCACGGAGTCGCCGTAGCGGATCTCCAGCTCCTGAAGCATCAGCGCCATGAGGGAGGGCTGGCTGCTGGAGGAGATCAGCTCCCCGTCCCGCACCCGGGTGGCGAGCGGCCCGTCGTCGTAGGCACCGCGCAGCCAGCGTTCACGCCGGACGGGGTCGGGGTCCTCGCACCACAGGCGCTCGTATCCGCCCGTGCCGCTGACGAAGTAGTACGGGACGAACAGATGGCGGGGCACCTCCTCGAACGCCTGCCGCCAGGCGAGATCGCCCAGTCCGCCCTCGGCGACGATCCTGTGGACCATCGCCCCGCGGGCCTCGGTGGCGGGCTCGGCATACCGTTCCGGGAACGTACCCATGCCTCCACTCTCCTGCTCCCCGCGCCCCGGCGCGAGCATCCCCGCTCCCCGCGCCCCCGGACCCGGGTGCCCGCGCGTGTGCCGGGAGACACATGTGGGCCCGGACACACCTCGCGCGTGAGGCGGGGAGCGTACGGAAGGGTCCGAGCATGCGCACCGGCCCGGGGCGGTGGGTCCTAGGCCCCAGGTCCTCGGTCAGGCATCTGAGACGATGGACAGGTGAACGAGATCCCGCGCGGCACACTCCAGGAGCAGACCTTCTACGAGCAGGTCGGCGGCGAGCCCACCTTCCGCCGCCTCGTCCACCGCTTCTACCAGGGTGTGGCCGAGGACCCGCTGCTCCGGCCGATGTACCCGGAGGAGGACCTGGGCCCGGCCGAGGAGCGCTTCGCGCTCTTCCTGATGCAGTACTGGGGCGGCCCCCGCACCTACAGCGAGAACCGGGGCCACCCCCGGCTGCGGATGCGCCACGCGCCGTTCCCGGTGGACCGCGCCGCCCATGACGCCTGGCTGCGCCATATGCGCGACGCGGTCGACGAACTGGGGCTCGCCCCCGAGCTGGAACAGCAGTTGTGGAACTACCTCACCTACGCGGCCGCCTCGATGATCAACGCCGAGGGCTAGGGAGTGTCCGACTCGCTCCCCGGCGGCGCCGCCTCCGCGCCCACCCGCTCCCGCACCCAGCCGTGGAAGGCCCCGATGTGGTGCTCGCTGGGGACCAGCACCCCGCCCGCCCGGTAGGCGCGGGAGCCCATTCCGGGCTGGGTCATCTCGCAGGCGGCGAAGTCCTGGACGTTGACCCGGTGGAAGAGCTCCACCGAGCGTGACAGATCCACTCCGGACTCGATCACCTCCGGGGAGTACAACCAGTCACATTCCACCACCGTACGGTCATGGGCGGTCGGGAACATACGGTGCACGATCACATGGTCGGGCACCAGATTGATGAAGACCTGCGGCCTCACGGTGATCGCGTAATAGCGCCGGTCCTGCTCCGCCGCCAGCTCCGGCAGCCGCCCGAAGCCCGCGCCCCCGTCGACCGTGAAACCCCGCGCCCCCTCGGCGAAGGCGGCGCCGTGGCCGACGGAGGACTGCGCCGCGTAGCCACGGGCGAACTCCGGCAGTACGGCGGTCAGTTCCGGGTGGATGGTCGGGCAGTGGTAGCACTCCATAAAGTTCTCGACGATCAGCTTCCAGTTGGCCCGCACGTCATAGCGGATCCGGCGGCCGACCGCGAGGTCCTCCGCGCGGTACCGGTCGATCGCGGCGGCCTCGCCGAGCCGCTCGGCGGCCGCGCCCGGGACCGACTCCTCGAACGGGGGCGGCTCATCCGCGAGACAGAGCCAGGCGTAGCCGAGCCACTCCCGCAGCGCGACCGGCCGCAGCCCGTACCCGGCCCGGTCGAGGTCCGGCATCCGCGCCAGATGGGGCGCGGCGACCAGCGCCCCGTCCAGGTCGTAACTCCAGGCGTGGTACGGACAGCGCAGGGTGCGCCGGACCTCCCCCGCCTCCTCCGTACAGAGCCGGGCGCCCCGGTGGCGGCAGACATTGAGGAAGGCGCGCAGTCCGCCGTCCCCATGCCGGACGATCAGAATGTTCTCTCTTCCGATCATCACCGTACGGAAAGCACCTGGAGACGCCAGCTCCGAACAGCGGACGGCGCAGAACCAGAGCGATTCGAAGATCGCCTCCTGCTCCCTCGCGAAGAACTCCGGGCTGGTGTAGAGGCGGCCCGGGAGGGTGGGGATCAGACGGGGCGTGGTGGTCATGGGCGGGGCTCCCTCCCGGCGGACGTGGCCGTGGGCTCACTCCCGGCGGCCGCGGCCCTGAGGCGGCGGGGGTCGAAGAACGCGATCGGATGGCGGGTGGTGCCGTCCAGCGCCAGATCGGCGAGGATCTCGCCGACCACGGGCGTGAACTTGAAGCCATGCCCGGAGAACCCACAGGCCACGGTGGCGGCCCCGGGGTGCGCCGGATGGCCGGCGATGATGAAGTGCTCATCGGCGGTGTTGGTGTACATGCAGGTCACGGCGGTGAGATGGGTACCGGGCAGCCGGGGCAGCCGGGCGCGGACATGGTCGGCCAGCGCCCGCACCTCCGCGTCCCGGACCGTACGGTCGATGGTCTCGGGGGTGCACTCACGGCCCGCGCGGAAGAAGGCGGCCTTCACCCCGCCGCCGGGCCCGTCGATGGCGGGGAAGCCATAGGACTGGACGCCGTCGGCGTCCTCCCAGATATGGATGGGATGGCGCTCGGGCAGAAAGGGACCCACCCCTCCGTCCGGCTGGAACCAGTGCGTCACCTGGCGCTCGACCAGGAAGGCGACCCCCAGGTCCGCCAGCAGCTGCGGCGCCCACGCCCCCGGGCAGATCACCAGGTGCCCGGCGGTGTACGCGCCCCGGGCCGTGGTGACCCGTACCCCGTCGGCGGCCGCCTCCCAGCCCATGGCGGGCTCCTGGAAGCGCAGCTCGGCGCCGTGCCGGGCGGCCAGTCGCAGATGGGCGGTGACGGTGTTCTCCGGCCGCAGCAGCCCGGCGCGCGCCTCGTACAGCCCGACCTCGTCATCGGCCGGGGTCATGGTCGGGAAGCGGCGGCGGATCTCCCGCGCGTCGAGCAGCTCGTGCGGCAGGTCCCAGCGCTCGGCGGAGCGCAGCGATCCGGCGACCGTACGGGAGTCGGGCCGCCCCGCCATCAACCCCCCGCAGAGCGTGGCGATCTCCAGCCCGGTCTCCCGCTCCAGCACCTCGTACAGCTCGTAGGCGCGCAGCAGGAGCGGCACATAGGCGGGGTCCTCGAAGTACGACTGCCGGGTGATCCGGGAGCCGCCGTGGCTCGACCCCCGGTCATGCGCGGGCCCGAACCGCTCCAGCCCCAGCACCCGCGCGCCCCGCCGCGCCAGATGCGCCGCCGCGGCACTGCCCATACCGCCCAGACCGAGCACGATGACGTCATGGGGCATGAGCGGGCCTCCGGGGTCGGTGCGGGACGGGAGTACGGACGGGATGGGGCGCGCTCAGCGCCGTATGCGGTCCATGGCCGGGTCGACCAGCGGCTCCACGGCGACGGTCGCGGCCACCTTCTCGCCGAACCACTCCACCTGGACCGGGGTGCCCGGGGCGAGCGGGGGCAGCCAGGCGTAGACGACACAGCGGCCGATCGTGTACCCGTAGGCGGCGCTGGTGACATGGCCCGCGACCGTCCCTCCCACATACACGGGCTCCTTGCCGAGCACGACGGCCGACGGGTCGTCGAGGGTGAGACAGGTCAGGGAACGGGAGACGCTCCCGGGGTCGAGCGCGTCCCGGCCGGTGAACTCCCCCTTCCCCAGGCGGACGGCGAAGCCGAGCCCCGCCTCATAGGGTGAGTCCTCCGTGGTCATGTCCTGCCCCCAGGCGCGGTACCCCTTCTCCAGCCGGAGCGAGGCGAAGGCGCCCCGGCCCGCGGCGATCAGACCGAGCGGCCGGCCGGCCGCCCAGAGGGTGTCCCAGAGCCTCAGCCCCAGGTCGGCCGTGGTGTACAGCTCCCAGCCCAGCTCGCCGACATAACTGAGCCGCAGCGCGGTGACGGGCACCGCGCCGATATGGGCGCGCCGTGCGGTGAAGTAGCGGAAGGAGTGGTGGGAGAAGTCGTCCTGGGTGAGCGGCTGCACCAGATCGCGGGCGAGCGGACCCCACACCCCGATACCGCAGGTGCCGGAGGTGATGTCCACGACCCGGACCGTCCCCGGCGCCCGCCCGAGGAGCCAGTGGACGTCCGACGGCGCGTTGACGCCCAGCTGGAAGCGCTCCTCGCCGAGCCGGGTCACGGTGACATCGGAGCGGATCCCGCCGCCGTGGTCGAGCAGCAGCGCGTACGTCACCGAACCCACCGGCTTGGCCAGCTGGTTGCTGGTCACGCCCTGGAGGAAGGCCAGCGAGCCGGGCCCGCTCACCGCCACCCTGCGCAGGGGTGTCATGTCGTAGAGGGCGACCCGTTCCCGGGTGGCGCGGGCCTCGGCGCCGACGATGGGCGACCAGTGGCGGGCCGCCCAGGCGTCCCGCCGCTCGGCGCCGCCGCCCGTGACCGGACCTCCCGCCAGCAGGCCCGCGTTCGCCTCGTACCACTGCGGACGCTCCCACGCCCCGCCCTCCAGGAAGTGCGCCCCCAGCTCGCACTGGCGGACATGGAACGGGCTGACGCGCAGCGGCCGGGGCCGCCCCGGCGGCTGGAGGGGGTGGATGACGTCATAGACCTCGGTGAAGGCGCGCGCCCCGCGTTCGGCGATATAGCCGGGGGAACGCTGGGCCTCCTCGAACCGGGCGATGTCGCACTCGTGCAGATCGAGGTCGGCCCGGCCGTCGGTCATCCACTGCGCCACGGCCCGGGCGGCCCCGGCCGCATGGGTGACCCAGAGGGCCTCGGCCAGCCAGAAGCCGTCCAGTTCGGGGGCCTCCCCCAGCAGGGGGAAGCCGTCGGGGGTGAAGGAGAAGACACCGTTGAACCCGTCGGCGATCTCCACCTCCGCCAGCGCGGGCAGCAGCCGCACGGCGTCGTCCCAGCTCGCGGCGTAGTCCTCGGCGGTGAAGGCGAGGGAGGAGGGCATGACGGGGGCGTCGTCGTAGGAGGGGAGGGAGCGGGGGTCCACGGGCAGCACCCGGTGGGCGTAGGAGCCGATGCCGATCCGGTCACCGTGCTGCCGGGCGTAGAGGTCACGGTCCTGATGGCGCAGGACCGGCAGCCCGGGGCGCGGCGGCCGGGGCAGCGGGGTGGTGGTGGCGTACTGGTGGGCCAGGGGCAGCAGAGGGACGGTCACCCCGGCCATCGCCCCGATCACGGGACCCCAGAACCCGGCCGCCGAGACGACCCGTTCGGCCGGGAAGACACCCCGGTCGGTGACCACGGCGGTGACCCGGTCCCGGGTGCCGTGGTGGGGCGGTCCGGCGCCGCCCGGGGAGCTGGCGCGCTCCACACCGGTCACGGTGTGCCGGTCCAGGAAACGGGCGCCCCGCGCGAGGGCGCGCTCCCGCTGGCGGCGGGCGGCCTCCACGGCGTGCGCGATGCCGTCGTCCGGGGTGTGGAGCCCGCCGAGCACACGGTCGCGGTCGAGCGGCGGCCAGAGTTCGGCGCAGCGGCCGGGGCCGACGACCTCGGCGCGGATGCCCCAGGAGGCCGCGAGTCCCGCCTTGCGGCGCAGATCGGCCAGCCGTTCCGGGGTGGTGGCCACCTCCAGCCCGCCGACGGCGTCGAACGCGCCGAGCGCGGTGAGGGTCTCGACGGTACGGATGGCCAGCCGGCTCATCGTCCGGGACGGGTTGGTCCGGAAGACCAGCCCCGGCGCGTGCGAGGTGGACCCGCCCGGCATCGGCGATTCGCCCTGCTCCAGAACGGTGACATCGCTCCATCCCCGCGCGGTGAGTTCGGCGGCGAGCGAGCATCCGACGATGCCCGCGCCGATGATGACCACGGATGTCCTGGGCATGCCTCAACCCCCAGCGGTCGCGCTGTACACGATGGGTCGCGCGATGAGAGACAGACACATAGTGGGAACGGCCCCGGCCCACCGTCAAGGGCACGACGGGGCAGCGGTACGCAGCGGGAGGCGCCGGTTCCAGAGGCCGCGCGCGGACGCGGGAGGGACGCGGCCGCAGGGCCGTCGGCGGGTAGGGCACCCGCTCCCGGACGGCGGCCTGGGCTGGGCGAGCGGCGCCCTGGGGCATGGCGGGTCAGTGCGCTGTCACGGGGGTGACGCTGAGCCCGCCGAGGCCGTTCGTCCGCAGGGCCACGGACCCGAAGGGCGTCCTCAGCCGGAGCCAGGATCCCGCGCCCAGCAGCGCCAGCGGTACGCCGGGCCGCAGAAATCCGAGCGAGTGCGCCGCGTGCGCGGCGCGCAGCGGCAGCGCCGTACCGGCGAGGTCACGCGACCAGATCTCGCGCCCGATCCGGTCCCGTTCGGCGCGGGTGCGCCGCTCCGGCGACAGGGCCGCGTCCCGGTCGCGGAACTCGGCGACCGCCGCGGCCACCACCCCGCGCACCACGTCCACCGGGGGCAGCCCGGGCAGCTCCCGCCAGCCACCGCGCGGGGGCAGCACCCCCGCCCACGGCGGACCGGTGACCGGCTCGGGGACGGTGAAACCCGTCCCCGTCACACACTCGAGCAGCTCGCCCGCCGAGACCGTGACGTCCAGGTCGACGGGGTCGCCGAGCCGCGCCGTACGGATCGCGATGACCTCGAAGGAGGGCGGACGGCCGAAGACGGCGAGATGGGGACCCGGGCCCTCGGGGCCGCCCGCCTGGAGGCGGACGGCAGCGGCCCGGTCGTAGTGGATCAGCCGCGCGAGGAAGGCGGAGAGATCCTCCGCCTCCCTCGCGTCGGCGAGGTGCAGGCTCCGCACGGGGACGCTCATGCGACGAGGGCGTCCTCTTCCGCGCCCGTCCGCCGGGGCTCGGCCCCCTCCAGATACTCCTGGAGGTAGTGCCGCTCCTCCGCGGTGATCCGGCGCGGGCGGCCCGCCTCCAGGTCATACGGCACCACGACGGTGGAGGCCCGGACATAGACCCGCTGGGGGTCGTCCGCCTCCTTGATCTCGTACGCGATGGTGAGCGACGCGGCGCCGATCTTGGTGACCCAGGACTCGATGATCACCGGTTCATGCCGGTGGACCAGGGGGAGCTTGTAGTCGATCTCATGCCGGGCCACCACCGACCCGCCCGAGAACGACGGCGAGCCGTCCCGGGGCCTGAGCCGGAACATGAAGTCGATCCGCGCCTCCTCCAGATACCGCAGGAAGACGACGTTGTTGACATGCCCGAAGGCGTCCATGTCCGACCAGCGGAGGGGACAGTGATAGAGGTGCCGGGCCATCGCGTGCGTCTCGCTCCCCTCAGCCCCGGGTGAGCTTCTTGTACGTGGCGCGGTGCGGACGGGCCGCGTCCGGGCCGAGACGCTCGATCTTGTTCTTCTCGTAGGACTCGAAGTTGCCCTCGAACCAGAACCACTTCGAGTCGCCCTCGTACGCCAGGATGTGCGTGGCGACCCGGTCCAGGAACCAGCGGTCGTGGGAGACGACCACCGCGGCACCGGGGAACTCCAGCAGCGCGTTCTCCAGCGAGGAGAGGGTCTCGACGTCGAGGTCGTTGGTGGGCTCGTCGAGGAGCAGGAGGTTTCCGCCCTGCTTCAGCGTGAGCGCCAGGTTCAGCCGGTTGCGCTCACCGCCGGAGAGCACGCCCGCGGGCTTCTGCTGGTCCGGGCCCTTGAAACCGAAGGCGGAGACATAGGCGCGGGACGGCATCTCGACCTGGCCGACGTTGATGTAGTCCAGCTCGTCGGAGACCACGGCCCACAGCGACTTCTTCGGGTCGATGTTGGCGCGGGACTGGTCGACATAGGAGATCTTGACGGTCTCGCCGACCTTGATGGAGCCGGAGTCCGGCTGCTCCAGGCCCTGGATCATCTTGAACAGCGTGGTCTTGCCCGCGCCGTTGGGTCCGATGACACCGACGATGCCGTTACGCGGCAGGGTGAAGCTGAGGTCGTCGATGAGCAGCTTGTCGCCGAAGCCCTTGGAGAGGTTCTCGACCTCGACGACGATGCTGCCCAGCCGGGGGCCCGGCGGGATCTGGATCTCCTCGAAGTCCAGCTTCCGCATCTTGTCGGCCTCGGCGGCCATCTCCTCATAGCGCTGGAGACGGGCCTTGGACTTGGCCTGACGGCCCTTGGCGTTGGAGCGGACCCACTCCAGCTCCTCCTTGAGCCGCTTGGCGCGCTTGGCGTCCTTCTGGCCCTCGACCTTGAGACGGGTCTGCTTGGTCTCCAGGTAGGTGGAGTAGTTGCCCTCGTAACCGATGGCGCGGCCACGGTCGAGTTCGAGGATCCAGCCCGCGACGTTGTCCAGGAAGTACCGGTCGTGGGTGATCGCGACGACGGTGCCCGCGTACTTGGCGAGGTGGGCCTCCAGCCACTGGACCGACTCGGCGTCCAGGTGGTTGGTGGGCTCGTCCAGCAGCAGCAGGTCGGGGGCCTCGAGCAGCAGCTTGCAGAGCGCGACACGGCGCTTCTCGCCACCGGAGAGGTTGGTGACCTCCCAGTCGCCGGGCGGGCAGCCCAGCGCGTCCATGGCCTGCTCCAGCTGGGCGTCGAGGTCCCAGGCGTTGGCGTGGTCCAGCTCCTCCTGGAGCTTGCCCATCTCGTCGAGCAGCTCGTCGGAGTAGTCGGTCGCCATCTGCTCGGCGATCTGGTTGAAGCGGTCGAGCTTGCCCTTGATCTCCGCCACACCGTCCTGGACGTTCTCCAGCACGGTCTTGGACTCGTCCAGCGGGGGCTCCTGGAGCAGGATGCCCACGGTGTAGCCGGGCGACAGGAAGGCGTCACCGTTGGAGGGCTGCTCCAGACCGGCCATGATCTTCAGGACGGTGGACTTACCGGCGCCGTTCGGGCCGACCACACCGATCTTCGCGCCGGGCAGGAAGCTCAGCGTCACGTCATCGAGGATGACCTTGTCGCCGTGCGCCTTGCGCGTCTTGCGCATCGTGTAGATGTACTCAGCCAAGAGAAACCGTCCGGCAAGAAAGTGGGTGGGCAGAGATACACCCCATCTTGCCGTACGTCCATCCCCCGATGGAAACCGGTAAGCCCGCGCCACCCCGCTGTCTCCGCCCGGCGGCCCCACCTGCCCCCTGCCAAGACCCCGGCCCCACCGGGCCTCCCCGGGCCCTCCCCGTCCTCGCGTCGGACGCCCCCGGGCCTGGTGGGGCGGTCGACGGATGCCGGGAATGGGCGGCCCGGACGGACCGGGGCGGTCCGGGGCGGCCCCAGGGCGGAGCCGGGACGCGGAAGGGGAACGGTCGGACGGGGGCGGTCGGACGGGAACGGTCGGACGCGGCGGGGGTGCCCCGGACGGATCCTGGGGGAGTGCCCCAGCACCGGATGCGGCGGGCACACGGCGCACCTTTCCCGTCACAGCACGAGTTTCCCGTCACGGCACGAGCCGCGGCCGTCCGCGTCAGGCTGACCAGGCCACCACCTCGCCTCGCCTCACCTCGCCCCACCCTCGCCCCACGGCCAGCTGCCTTAGCCGCCCCAGCCGCCCCAGCCGCCCCAGCCACCAGCGGACGAAGGCCACTACGGCGGGAAGGCCATGAGGTCCCGAGACCCGGGTGGATCACGGCCCGATGGGCGGGATCACCGCGGGGAAGGCTTCCGGTCCCGCAGAAGGAGGACCGCCCCACCGCCGATCACCACGAGGGTGACCGCTATCCCGGCGATCATGGGCGTGGCGCGGGAGCCACCGGTCGCGGCCAGATCGGTCTCCAGGCCGACCGGGGGCCGACCGGCCGACCCGGGTATCGGCGTGGCACCGCCCGTCTGGGTACCCACGGCCGATGCCGGGGCGGCCGGGCCGGTGATCTGGCAGTCCAGCACCCCAGGGAAGGTCCGGTTCAGCCCTCCGGCACCGGAGACGGTGAGGCTGTACGTCTGATCCTCGGCGACCGGCACGGTGACCGTGGTGGACCGTCCCGCCGCCACCGTGTGCTCCGCGCCCGCCAGCTCGAAGGTGACGGGGGCCTGTCCCCGGTTCTCGGCCCGGATCTCGACGGCGCGCCGGACACAGTTCTCCCGTGCCGACAGCGCCGGGAGCGCCCCGCCCTCCGCCCAGGTCACGCTGGCGGTCGCGGAGACCGTGGCCTCGCTGGAGACCGCGAGTATCTGGGTCTGGCTGGTGCTGTCGGCGGCGGCGAAGGCCCGGCCCACCGGGACGGGTGTGGTCGCGTGCGCGGTGACCTCCGCCATGCCGTCGGGAGTCCCGGCGGGCACGGCGAGATGGACCCGGCCGCCGTCGGCCGCGGTGTCCAGGGCCTTGCCGTCGGCGTCGGTGACGCTCATCCCGCCAGCGGTGGTGGCGTCGACGGGTGGGGCGAGGGTGACCACGTCGGCGTCCGTCCGTATGGTCACCGGACCGATCCGGCCCCCAGCCCGCCCCGCGACCGCGCCCGGCTCCAGGGCGAGGGAGGCCTGCGGCTCGGGGAGGTTCACGGCCTCACGCTCCAGCCAGTCGGCGAGCTTCTCGGCCGCCGGGTCGAGCGCGTCGACGTCGGCGTTGTCCGAGTAGCGCCAGATGGCGACCTGGGTGCCCGCGGCGGCGGTGCGCTGGGTCAGCGGGCCGCTGCCCGCCCGCTTCGCCAGCGCCACCAGATCATCGACCTGGGGGTAGGAGTTCTGCAGGATCCAGCGGATCCGGCCCGCGTTCGGGTTGGTCGCCAGGGAGGTCTCCCGCCAGCCCGTCTCCTGGTAGCGGGCCTGATCCTGGGCGGGGTTGTGCATATCGACCCCGTAGGTCTTCAGACGGCCGCCACCATCCACGGTCATCTCGAAGAGCCCAGCCGATATCCCTTGGCTCTTGCCGCCCGCCCGCACGACCGCGCGGTCGAACGCGGCCATCCCGCCGAGCGTGGCCACGGCGCCACCCTGATGCCGCCCTGCCTCACCGCCGCCGCCCAGAGCGGCGGCACCGGTGGCACCGGCGAGAGAACCGCCCAGCGTGAGCCCCGACACCAGCGCCGCGGCCACGCCCCGCCGCACGGCCGAGAGCGATCGGAGCGCGGAGAGCGCAGAAGCCACAGGAGACACAGAGAACGCAGAAAACGCAGAGAACGCAGCAAACACGGACAACGCAGAGGTCATGGAGGTCGCTGGAGGCTCGGACGGCACCACGGACACCGCGGACCTCGCAGGCACCGCAGACCTCGCGGAGTCGGCGCGTTCGGCGGAGGAGGAGGGTCCAGGGAAACCAGAGAAGGAAGTGAACATTGAG
Source organism: Streptomyces sp. NPDC057638 (assembly GCF_042800315.1). NCBI lineage: Bacteria > Bacillati > Actinomycetota > Actinomycetes > Kitasatosporales > Streptomycetaceae > Streptomyces > Streptomyces sp. NPDC057638. The sequence goes on along the minus strand of NZ_JBHVHF010000006.1, from coordinate 17,616 downwards.
AACACGGAGAACTTCACAACACAAATGTCCTCTCCGGACGAGCACGGTTCGTCGATCCCTCAGGGCCACGAGCGAGCTCCGCGTGTCGCGCGTGGCGCGTGGGGAAACTGCCTCGCCAGCAGCCTCAAGTGCCCCATGGGTATGGGGAATCCTATGGACGCCGCGCCGCGCGCTGCCCCGTCAAGCCGCCGGTTAAGCATTCCGAATCGGAATCGTTATCAGCTCAGGTGCGACCCGCACCCCTGACGCACTTCCGAATCGACAAATCTCTACAAGTGGGAGGCGGAGAGGGGGCGGTGAGCGGCGCGGAGTCCTGGCCGTGAGGCCGATGACGCGGGAACTCCCCTGTTCAGAAGGCCGGTTCGGGAACCGCTTCCGCGCCCCGCCCACCGCGTGGACCGGAGGGCTCCGCCGCCCGGCTGGATGCGCTGGCCTGACGCCGCCCTCTGCTCATACCTCCTTCCTTGCTCGCGCCTCCTCCCCTGCGCGCGCTCCCTTCCTCACCCGCACTCCCCCGGCCCCGGCCGCCACGCGGATCAGCCGGGGCCACCGGATCCGACCGGTCCAGCGGGGCTGACGGAGCCGACGGGGCCGGCGCTTCGGCCCGCGCGAGGGCAGGGAACGGACCCAGATGCGGATGCGGCCAGGCGGGCTCGGGACCGGCCGCCACGGGGTCGGGGCCCTCGAGGTCAGGGCCGCCGACGGCCGGGCCCGGCGCGTCCGGCGGAGGCGGTCCGTATCCCCAGGCCGGAGCGGGCGGGGCGGCCGCCAGGCTGGGCACCGGCCTGACCCCGCGACGGAAGGATCCCGTCCCACGGGTCAGGTCATGCCCCACCGCCACCGCCTCGATGTCCACATACGTACGGCGCTGACCGTCCCCGCCGTGCTCCCCCTGCTGTTCCCTGACCCGCAGCTTCCCGTGAACCACCAGCGGGTCCCCCATCACCACCGACGCCATCACATTCACCGCGAGGGCGCGCCAGGCCACCACCGTGTAGAAACTGGTGGGCCCATTGGCCCAGCCCTCCTGCTGGCGGTCCCAGCGCCGGGGTGTCGTGGCGATACGGAAACGCACCATCCCGCCCGAACCCGTCTCGCGGTACTCCACATCCGTGGCGACATTGCCCACCACGGTCACCATCGTCTCGGTCATGACGACCACCTCCCCCTCGGCCACACGGCCGGTCGGTCACGGGCCGATCCCCGCCGACCCGTTCCCCATGCTGCCCCCGTCCGCCAGCCCCCGCTGAGCCCTGTGGACACCGCCTGGCCTGGGGAAAATGCCGTCACCCTGGCGAGTGAAAACCCACCCCGCGACCACCGTCCGCCCCGCACCCTCCCGCCCTGTGCTCTCCCTCCTCACCCGCCCGGGTCTCTCAGCTCCGCCCTGGACGGTCACGCCTCGACGGTCACACCCCGGTGGCCTGCCACGCCCCTCCCCCTGGCCTCCGCCGCCGCCGGGGGCGGCACCGCCCCTCACCTCCGGCCCCCACCTCGCTCCCGACCCCCCACCACCTGCCCGGGCCCCGCCCCGGCCCGCATGCCCGCCCCTGCCCCCACCCCCGCCACCGTCGCGTACTGCTCCCTCACCTCGCGGTAGCGCATCAGCTCACCCGCGATCGGATCGAGCACCCTCGCCCGGCCGCACCCGGCGGCGGCCGCCTGAAGCCTGCGGCGGGCGTCCTGCCCATACCGCCGGGCGGGCCCCCGTACCGCTCCCGCGCACGCCCACTCGACCAGGGGACCGCCGACGACACCGGCGGCCATCAGCAGCGCGGGCACCACCAGCCCGGGGGGCAGGACACCGGCGATCTGGCCGACCAGCCAGAGCCCGCCATAGATCTGGAGCAGGGTCATCGACACCTGGGCCAGCACGGCGGCGGGCCACCACGCGGGCCGCAGTGGACGCTGGGCGGTGGTGGCGGCCTCGTGGGCGGCCAGTTCGTCCAACGCCTCGGGCAGCCCCTCCGCACCACGCACAGCGGCCTCGCGCACCGCCTGCGCGAAGGGCGCCGGAAGCCCGGAGGCCGCCTCGTCGGCGACCGTCCGCACAGCCTGTTCGACCCGCTGGCGGGCCGTCGGTTCCTCCTCCACGGGAGTGACGGGCGCGGGCAGGGCGCTTCCCGGGGTGCGTTTGCGCTCGTACCAGCGCCACAGCCGCAGCCAGGGCGTGCCGCAGGCGCGGCCCGCGTGCCGTCGCCACTCGCGCTCGGCGGCCTCGCCGACCGCCGTGGCGCCGACGGCCTCGGCGAGCCGGGCCGCGAACTCGTCACGCACCTGTTCGTCCAGACCAGTGCGGCCGCCGGCGACACAGCACGCGCGCAGTCCCTCAGCGGCGGCGTCCAGGTCGGCGGCGAGTCGGCGCGCGGGCGCGGCGCGCTCCTGGACGAACGCCCCCAGCAGTTCGCGGAGTTCGTCCACACCCTCACCACGGAGCGCGGAGAGCGCGAGGACCGTGGCGCCCGGTTCGCCGTGCTCCCCCAGCGCCATGCCGTCCTCGTCCAGCAGCCGCCGCAGATCGTCCAGGACCTGGTCGGCGGCGTCGCCGGGCAGCCGGTCGACCTGGTTGAGGACGACGAAGGTGACCTCCGCGTGACCGGCGAGGGGGCGCAGATAGCGCTCATGGAGGGGCGCGTCGGCGTACTTCTCCGGATCCACCACCCAGATGACCGCGTCGACCAGGGCCAGCACCCGGTCGACCTGCTCCCGATGGCGGACCATGGCCGAGTCGTGGTCGGGCAGATCGACCAGGACGAGCCCGGACAGTTCCTCCGCGCCACCCGCGAGCGGTCTGCGCCGCAGCCGGGGCGGGATCGCCAGCCGGTCCAGCAGCCCGGCCGCGCCCTCGGACCAGCTACAGGCGATCGGCGCCGACGTGGTGGGTCTGCGCAGCCCGGTCTCGGAGAGCGGTACCTGCGCGAGCGCGTTGAAGAGCGTGGACTTGCCGCTGCCGGTGGCCCCCGCGATGGCGACCACGGTGTGGTGCGCGGAGAGCCGCTGCCGTGCGGCGGCCTCGTCGAGCACCCGTCCGGCCTCGGCGAGCGCCCCGCCCTCCAGCCGGGTACGGGAGAGTCCGAGCAGCTCGCGCAGGGCCTCCAGGCGTACCCGGAGCGATCCCCCGTACGTACCTCCGATGGGAACGTGTTCGTCGTCTCCGCCGAGGAGATCGTCCCCACGCGCGTCCCTGGTGGCGGACGGCGAGGCCCGGCGGGCGATCAGGCCGTCGTCCCAGCGCTGCGTCTCGGTGGCGCCAGGCAGGTGTACGGGCGGTGTGACGTCGGCACCGGCGCTCGGCGCGTCTCCTTGGTCGCCGGTGGAGTCCTCCTCGTGTGTCTCCCTCGGGTACGCGCCTCCTGGAAGAGCCGTGCTCCCTGCCTCCGTACGAGAGGGCCGGGGCTCCTCCGTACGCGACGTCTGTTCCCCGTCGCTGCGGAACGGCGGCTCCGCATCCCTACGGAACGGCTGCTCCCGGTCCGTACCAGGGTGGCGCCCGGTCTCCGTACCGGCTCGGTGACCCGCCTCCGTACGGCCTCCCTCGCCGCCGCACCCACGGGCCGCGTCACGAGCCGTCCCCGCGGCTCCCCCATCGCCCCGCCCACGGCGCTCCTCGCCGCCTCCCCCACCGACCCCCTGTTCATCCGCTCCGCGCCGCACCGCGCGCGCGGCGTCGTGCCGCCCTGGGGCGGAACCGTCGCGTACGAGGCGGTCGGCGGGTGGGCCCGCCGTCTCCTCACGCTCACCGGCCCGGTCTGTGTCGTCCGTGATGGCGGCCACCGCCGTCACCTCACCTTCTGGAGTACGGACAGCGCGGCGATCAGTTCGGCCTGGGGCTCGGGGGAGACATCGAGCGCGTCCAGGGGGGCGAGACGGCGGTCGCGCTCGGTATGCAGGACCGTGTCGATGTAGGCGGCCATCAGCGCGCCTCCCCCGTCGCGCAGCCGGAGCGCGCCCTGGACCCCGACACTCTCCGCGAGTTGCTCCCCCGCGCCCCTGGCACGACGCCCGCCGAGCAGGGAGGTGGCGACGAGCGCGGCGACGGTCTCCGCGTCGGGCGCGGCGGCGATCTCCAGGGCGCCCACCTCTTCCTCGGCGAGTTCCTCCAGCTCCCGCCGCCAGCGCCGGATCACCAGAGCGATGCGTTCCGGGGCCTCCTGGTCCACGCGCTCCTGAGCGACGACGGCGCTGGCGCCGGGTTCGCGCCGCCAGGCGTCACGTACCCGTTCGTCGGCGGCGGCGACGGCGCACTGGACGAGCGCGGCGAGACTGCCGACCAGGGAGTCGAGCAGTTCCCCCGCCGAGCTGTCCCGGGGGAATCCACGCCACCGGGTCCGAGCGTCCCCGGCGAGCACCGCACCGGCCTTGAGCTGCCGGTTCACCCGCTCCCGCTCCTGGTCGTACGCCTCCTCGACCACCCCGACCAGCCGTACGGCGGCGGCGTGCTGACCCGCGACGGCGGCCGCCAGCTCCGGCATCCGGCTGCCGAGCGACCCGATGACACCACTGGCCGTGCGTCCGATGGCCTGCTGGCGTGCCGCGGGATCCTGCGCCCGGTGCGCCAGCCAGGCGTACAGCGGCGCGATGGCGGTGGTCGGCAGCAGCCCGGAGCCACCGCCCGCGGACTCGGGCAGCTCGGGGATCGTGAACCGGGGCACCTCGCCGAGCCCCGCCTTGGTCAGCAGCGCCGCGTACTGCCGTGAGACATCGGTGATCACCTGGTGCGGCACCCGGTCGAGCACCGTGACGAGCATCGCGTCGTACTCCTTCGCGGTGCGCAGCAGATGCCAGGGCACCGCGTCGGCGTACCGGGAGGCGGTGGTGACCATCACCCAGATATCGGCGGCGCAGATCAACTCGGCGGCGAGCAGGCGGTTCCCGACGGCGAGCGAGTCGATATCGGGAGCGTCGAGGAGCGCGATCCCCCGGGGCAGCGAGGACGCCTGCTCCATCCGCAGATACCGCCCCACCCCGCCCTCCTCGCCGTCGTCATCGCGCTGCGGCAGCCAGACCCGGGTGAGCCTCGGCAGCACCCGGTCCCCGGCGAACCAGTGGTGATCATCCGGATGGCATACGAGCACGGGGGTGCGCGTGGTGGGCCTGAGTACCCCCGCCTCACTGACCCGCCGCCCGACCAGCGAGTTGACGAGCGTCGACTTCCCCGCCCCGGTGGAGCCGCCGACGACGGCGAGCAGAGGCGCGTCGGGCTCTCTCAGCCGGGGCACCAGATAGTCATCGAGCTGGGCGAGCAGTTCGACCCGCGTCTGCCGGGCGCGGGGCGCGCCGGGCAGTGAGAGGGGCAGACGCACGGCGGCGACACGGTCGCGCAGGGCGGTAAGTGCGTCGATGAGCTGAGGCCGTGCATCCAAGGTCACCACATGCGAAGAATGCCTAATTTTGGAGTCTTTTTGAAGCGTATGGCGCTGTCTGCGCGCCGGTCGGACACTTGGTACAGAGGGGAGGAGTGGGGCGCAGGCATAACGAGTGCACAACACCCGGCGCCACAGCGGGGAAAAGCGGTGCAGGAATCGCACTCGCCTGCGATTATCGGTTCGCTTCACCGAACCTCCACATCGTGCCACGCAGGTGAAGCAACCGGGTCGAGGTGATCGGAGCCCTATCCTTGACCCCGGCCAGTCGCGGACCCCGGGCTCCGGAAGCCGCGGCCACGCGTCCGGCCCCCGTAGCTCAGTGGATAGAGCAGGTGCCTTCTAAGCACTTGGCCGCAGGTTCGAGTCCTGCCGGGGGCGCACCCGTCACCCTCCCTTCGGGGAGGGTGTTTTTGCTGGTCAGAGCGAGGACGGCGGCGAGGGTCCAGCGCCGGACCTGCCGTGGGTGACCACGGTCGCGGTCCGGCACCGTCCAGGCGTCACCGGGTCTCCGCGGGTGGTCGCGGTGAATCCGCGGCGAAGTTCCGGGCGGTGTTACTCCAGCTCCGGGAGATCCCCCTGAGCCTCCCTGCGCCTGGTGAGATCCGGGAGCTGACCACCGACGCATCCGGCGTACGTCGACAGCGGCACCGCCACGCCGTTGCCCGCCCAGCAGGGACCTGGAGCGGGCGGAATCCCGTCGTTGAGCCACTTGGTCAACCGGCTGTGGCGGACGTCCTCCACACGCCTCCCCATCGCGGACTCGCACTCCTGTTCCGTCCATTCCTCCGCGCGGGCGGTCCGCCACGCGCCGACGGACAACGGACGACGGACCGGACACGGAAGACGGACCGGACAACGAACCGGATAACGGACAACGGACGACAGACCGGGCGAGGACGACGGACCGGGCGAGGATCCCCCCGTTCTCCCCAGGACATCCGGCTCACCAGGGTTGAGCCCCTCCGCCAGCGGGTCGGTTCCGCCTCCGTGCCCCCGGTCGCCAGCGTGCCGCGGCCACGAATGGCACGACAGCCACCGGGGCTTCGGACGCTCCGCGAGGTGCTGGGCCTCCACCGAACGGTGGAGGCGTAAATCCACCCACGCGCAGACCCTACGGTCGATGTGGCGAGGTGCGGTCCACCCGTAACTTCGTGGTATGACCGCATTGGAAGTGCGCCATCTGCACAAGCGTTACGGGCGGCACGTTGCCGTCGACGACGTCTCCTTCACCGTTGCGGAGGGGGAGATCTTCGGCATCATCGGGCCCAACGGCGCCGGCAAGACGACAACCGTCGAGAGCATCGCCGGCCTGCGGACACCCGACTCGGGCTCGGTCTCCGTGCTGGGATTCGATCCGGTCAAGGATCGGGCGGAGGTGCGTGAGCGGCTCGGCGTGCAGCCGCAGGAGAGCGGTTTCCCGGACGCGATCAAGGTTGCCGAAGCCCTGGAGCTCTACAGCTCCTTCTACCGGAACCCCGCCGACTGGCGCGAGCTCATCGAGCTCCTTGGTCTCACCGACACGTGGAACACGCGGTACAAGGCTCTCTCAGGCGGGCAGAAGCAGCGGCTCTCGATCGCGCTCGCGTTGGTCGGCGGTCCGAGGATCGCGATTCTCGACGAGCTCACGACAGGACTGGACCCACAGGCGAGGCGCGACACCTGGTGCCTCATGGAGCGGGTGCGTGACAGGGGCGTCACGATCCTCCTGGTCACGCATTTCATGGATGAGGCGGAGCGCCTCAGCGACCGGATCGCCGTCATCGACGGCGGCCGGGTTGCCGCGGTGGATACGCCCGCGGGGCTGATCGCGCGGTCGAGCGCGGTGCGGCAGGTCCGGTTCCGTGTGAGTCAACCGCTGGACAGGAGTGTCCTGACCGGGCTTCCCGACGTGTCCCGGGTCGAGATCGCCGAGGGCCGCTGGCTGGTCACGGGCAGGGGACAGCTTCTGAGCAGCGTCGCGGGGGCTCTCGCCAGGGCGCGGGTCGTGGCGGAGGATCTCCGCGTCGACCAGCTCAACCTCGACGACGCGTTCGTGGCTTTGACAGGACGCGCCCCGGAGTCCCCGGAACCCTCCGAGGGGAGGGGTGACTGATGCGGGCCCTCCGGACGATGGTCAAGGTCGAGACGCGACTCTTCCTTCGGGACTCCGCCACCGTCGTCTTCGGTGTGCTGTTCCCGGCGGGACTCCTGCTCGGGCTGGGTTCCATTCCAGCGCTCCGGCAGTCGTCGCCGGAAACCGGCGGGCTCCGGTCCATCGACGTCTGGGCGCCGACCGCCCTGGTGTTCGGGATGGTGATGATCGCCGTGCAGCATGTCCCGGCGGTGATCGCGACGTACCGTGAGCGCGGTGTCCTGCGCAGACTGTCGACCACTCCGGCGCATCCACGGAGTGTCCTGCTCGCGCAGATGATGGTCGCGTTTGCCTCCGTGGTCGTCTCCGCGGCGCTCATGGTCTTCGTCGCGTGGGCGGTGCTGGATATCGCGCCGCCCGAGCGGCCCCTGGAGTTCGTCGTCGCCTTCGTCGTCGGCTACGCGGCGCTGCTCGGGCTCGGCATGATCTCCGCGGCCACGGCCCGCACGAGCAGTGCCGCGAACCAGATCGGCACCCTCCTGTTCGTCGCGCTGATGTTCTTCGGCGGAGCCTTCCTGCCCCGCGTCCTCATGCCCGACGTGCTGCGCGAGACCGGTGAGTTCATACCGCCCGGACTACAGGCCCTCACCTCGGCGTGGTCCGCCGAAGCGGGCGAGGTCACCGCCACCGCCGGTGGGCAGCCCTTCTGGCCGCAGATCGCCATAATGGCGGCTATCGCAGTGACCGCGAGTGTGATCGCTGCCAAGCTCTTCCGCTGGGAGTAGATGTCGATGACGCGGGATGCCGGGGCCGGTGAACGCCCGAGTTCCGGGACGTATGCATCGGCCATCGCGGAAGAGGCGGAGATCGCGCATCGCTCCCGGTTGGCCTGGAAAGAGGAGCAGCTACGGGTCTGGGACTTCCTGCAGTTGCTCACACCGTGGCTGCTGCTGACGATCTCGGCGGCGATCTACTTCTCATGGGTGCTTCCGGCCTCCGGTGAACGTTTCCGGCCCGATGGGGTGTCCGTTCTCGGGCTGGTCGCGGTCTCGGTGCTGTGGGTGCTGTTCGGTCACACGCTGCCCATCAGAAAGAGGACGCTCCGGCCCGGGCCGGCGGGCATCTTCTTCGTCGGACTGCTCGCACTGTGCGTCACCCTCATGACGTACTCCCACATCTTCCTCGTCTTCACCATCGCGGGCTTCTTCCACGCGTACTTGCTCAGGCCATGGCCGTTGGGGGTGCTCGGAGTCCTGGCCACCTCCGTGGCCCTCAACGGCTCGGCGATGCGCGTATGGGCTCACCCGGCCCCGGACCTGCTCGCGGAGTTCCTCCTGATCGTCACCGTGCAGACCGCGGCGATCGGAGTGGGCATCGTGCTGACGGCGCGCAGCGAACCGGAGGAGCGCAAACGGGAGGAACTCGTCGAGCGACTGGAGGCGGCACTGCACGAGAACGCCGGGCTCCATGCGCAACTGGTCGCCCAGGCACGTGAGTCCGGGGCACAGGACGAGCGGCAGCGCCTGGCCAGCGAGATCCACGACACGCTGGCCCAGGGTCTCGCCGGGATCATCACCCAGCTCCAGGCGGCGGAGCGTTCCGCGAGTGTGCGTACGCGGGGCGAGACGGAGGAGCACGTCGCGCGGGCACTTCGGCTCGCGCGCAGCAGTCTGACCGAGGCCAGGCGGTCCGTGCGGGCCCTCGCGCCCCGGGAGCTCGGGCGAGCGCACCTCCCTGACGCGCTGCGCACCTTGACCGAGGGGTGGTCCAAGGACCAGGGGATCAGCGCGCGGATGGAGGTCACCGGCACCCGGGAGCCGCTGAGCCCGGCGATCGAGGTGTCGCTCTTCCGGGTCGCGCAGGAGTCGCTGACCAATGTGGCGAAGCACGCGGGGGCATCGCGCGTCGGTGTCACGCTGTCGTACACGGGCACCGAGGTGCTGTTGGACGTGCGGGATGACGGGCGCGGGTTCGCGACAGGGGTCGGCACCGGCTTCGGTCTGACCAGCATGCGCCAGCGCATCAGAGGGGTCGGTGGTCATGTGGAGGTGCAGAGCGCGCCGGGTGAAGGCACCGCCGTGAGTGCGCGCGTTCCGGCGATCACCCCCGGGGACACGGGAGCGAAGGGGGAGAGCGGCCGATGATTCGACTCGTCATCGTCGACGACCATCCGATCGTGCGGGGCGGTCTTCGTGACACCTTCGCGGACGCCGAGGACATCGTCGTGGTCGGCGAGGCCGGGGACGGCGCCGAGGGCATCGAGCGTGCGCGGCAGCGGGCGGCGGATGTGGTGCTCATGGACCTTCGGATGCCCGGGATGGACGGCGTCGCCGCGACCGCCGCCCTGCGCGAGTGGGCCCCGAGTGCCCGCGTGCTGATCCTGACCACCTTCGACAGCGAGAGCGACGTACTGCCGGCGATCGAGGCGGGTGCGATCGGATATCTCCTGAAGGATGCCCTGCCCGACGAACTGATGCGGGCCGTCCGCGCGGCCGCGCGTGGGGAGTCGGTGCTCGCGCCGTCGGTGACGCGGCACCTCATGGGGCGGGTTCGAAGGCCCGGCGCCGGCACACTGACCGATCGAGAGAAGGAGGTACTGCAACTGGTCGCGAACGGCAATTCGAATCGAGAGGCCGCCGCGGCGCTGTTCATCGGCGAAGCGAGCATCAAGACCCATCTGCAACACATCTACGGCAAACTCGGCGTTCGTGACCGAGCCGCGGCGGTGGCCGAGGGCTACCGCCGTCGCCTGCTCATATGACGCCCCGTCACCGCCACGCGACAGGACCCTCGCGAGCGGCGTCGACGCCGTTATGGCGCGGCGCGGCCCCAACCCGTCGATACGGTCGAGCCTTACCGGCGGAAGCTTTACGAGCGCGAGCCTTACCGGCACGGGCCCGACGCGCGGGCAGCGCCCGCGGCGAACCACGGGCGCTGCGAGCTGAGGGCACGGCGAACCACGGGCGCTGCCCGTTGAGCGCGGCACCTGGTTCGGATCCGGGTCAGCAGCGTCTGCCGAAGTAGTAGACGCTGGCCGAGTACCAGACCGGGAGGATCTTGGCGCGTATACCGACGGTGAGGCACTGCTTCTTGGAAGCCGCCCTGTTCGCCGCCATCTGGACGAGTCCCGAGTAGGCCGCGCCGATCCAGCCGATGACCTTCCCCGGCACTCCGAGGTGCCCCACACCGGCCCAGAAGGGCCCATAGAAGAAGTGGGCGTTCCGGCCGATCTTGGCTGTGTAGCTCCGGTTGAAGCGGAACTCAAGAGTGGCTTGCAGGTAGGGAACACCCCATTTCCGCTTCTTGGACACCTTCACATAGAGGCTTCCCCAGTGGTAGCGCTTCGTCTTGGACCACATGCCGTCGAGGTCGACCCGGTTGACCGGGTCCGCGTGGGCGTACTCGTAGGCGTTGAGGTTGCCGCCGTGGACCGGGTCGGGACTGAGGAAGCGCCCGGTGGCGGGGTTGTAGAGGCGGACGCCCATGAGGGTGAGGCCGGTGGGGGTCTCCGTGGAGCGCTGCTGGCCGCCGAGCCAGTTGTAGCGGGTGGCGGGCTGGCCGGTGCGCGGGTTGCCGTACTCGTCGTTGTCCAGGACGACGGGGGCGTCGGCCGGGGTCAGCGGGAGCTGGAGGGCCACATCGCCGTGGATGTTGGTGAGCTGGAGCATGGTGTCGCCGGTGGCCGTGGTGACGGCGGCGAGGTCGCCGGAGGCGGAGGAGACGTTGCGGGAGACCGTTCCGTCCGTGGTGTCCTCGGTGATCCAGCGGGGGCTGTCGTTGTCACCGCTGTAGTGGTTGACCTTGGCGCCTGTCGGGGTCCAGGTCCCTGCGGTGTTCTCCTCCGTGGTCCAGGAGCGGAGCCGGTGGGTGGCGTCGAGCTGCCAGGTCTGGCGGCGGTCGCCCGCGGTCTGCCGGTGGACGAGGTCGTTGGCGTAGTAGCCGACGGTGCTTCCGGGCAGGTCGGTGGTGCGGCCGAAGGCGTCGTAGCCGTAGCCGCTGTCGACGAGGCGGTCGGCGCTGTCGTAGGTGTGGGTGGTGGTGGTTCCTCCGGTCGTGGGGCAGGCCGCTCCGGCGGTGCCGGTGGCCGTGTTCAGGCTGGTGCGGTTGGTGCGTGCGCCGAAGCTGTAGGTGCGGGTGGTGCAGGTGTCCCCGACGGTGTCGGCCACCTTGGTGAGCCGCCCGATGGCGTCGTACGCGTAGTCCTGGCTCGACCAGCCCGCGTGCTCCGCGACCTGGTGGTGGACGGACTCGCTCACGGTGTCGGAGAGCACGACCTCGCCGTCGCTGTCGCGGGTGTAGATCCGGGACCGGGGCGAGCCGGTGCTGTCCTCCTTGACGGTGAGGGTGTAGCCGCCGGGGAGCTGTTCGGTGGCGACGGAGCCGTCGGCGTCGTACGTGACGTTGAAGGTGCCCGCGACGGAGTCGGTCACGGAGGTGACCAGTCCGCGGGGGTCGGTGGTGGTGTTGTAGGCGTAGGTGACCGTGGACGGGACCGAGTCCCCGGTCCGGACCGGCCGGTCCAGCAGGTCGTACTGGGTGGTCGTGACACCGCCGTCCGCGTCCGTATAGGAGATCGGGCGGCCGAGCTTGTCGTACGCCCGGGTGATGGTGCCGCCCGTGGTGGAGACCGAGCGGGTGACCAGACCGGTCAGCGTGTCGTACTCGGTGGTGGCGGACGGCACGGCCTGGCCCGTACCGCCGCTGAGGGTCGATCCGGTCGCGCGGCCCGCGCCGTCGTAGGCGACGGTGGTGGTCCGGGTGGTGGTGTTCGCGGTCTCGGTGACCCGGGTGGGGTTGCCCCACCAGTCGTACTCGGACGTGGTGGTGGGCAGCTGGTCCGGGTTGGCGCCGCCGCCGGTGATGGCGCCGCCGGGGCCGGTGGAGCAGAGCTGGTCGGCCCATTCGGGCCGTCCCGCGCAGCTACCGGTACCGGTGGCGGACCAGTACGCCGTGACGCGGGTCGCGGCGTCGCTCCCGGAGGCGCCCGGGAGCCGCTGCTTGGTGATCCGGCCCCGCGTGTCGTACTCGCTGGTCTCGGTGATCGCGAGTCCGCCCGGGTCCTTGACGGTGGTGAGCGGTACGCCCTTGGCCCAGTCGTAGGTCGTCTGGACCACCCGGGTGTCGCTCATGGTGTCGGAGCCCAGCACCTGGGCTCCGGTGGAGACCTTGGTGACCTGGTTCGCGACCTTCGCCGAGCCGTCGGTGGGCCGTCCGGCGTCGTACTCGTTCACGGTCCAGGACCGGGCGGGTGTGGTTCCGTCCGCTCCGGCGGAGGTGACTCGCCGCAGCGGACCCAGTTCCTCCAGCTCGCGGGTGCCCTTGGCGTCGTAGATCCGGCGGGTGGAGAGGAGTTCCGCGCGGTCCTTGGCGGAGAGGCCGATGACACCGAGTTCGGTCAGGGCGGCCTGGGTGGTGGCGGTCGCGCCGAGGGCGAGCGCGCGGTTCCCGGCGCTCAGTTCACGGACGGTGTTCCCATGGTGGTCGTACTCGATGGCACCGATGTGTCCGCCCGGCTCGGCCGCGTTCACCTCGCGCCCGGAGGCGTCGGTGTAGGTGAGGGACGCGCGGGCGTAGTCGCCCGCGGCGAGGGAGCCGCCGGAGTGCGCGGCGGGGACGGAGTCCGCCGGGAAGACCGCGGTGGCGTCGGTCGGCGCGTCGCTCTGGCCCCATGCCTGGACGTCCGCGCCGCCCATCTGGTGCGGGGCGGCGGTGCCGGTGAGCGGTACGTCGTAGACGATGCTGGTGGACGCCGTTCCGGACGGTACGTCGGCGGTGCCCGGCTGGAGCCCGGAGCGGCTGGCCTTCAGCAGCATGCCGGGACCCGCGGTGGCGGCGTTGCCCGCCTGTCCGTAGGTGAGGGACCACGGGAGCAGACCGGGCGGGGTGTAGGTGGTGATCCGTCCGGCCGCGTCGTAGCCGTACTCCGTGGTCAGGGCGGGGCTGATCTGCGGGTTGTCTGTCTCCCGCAGTCGGCCGGAGGTGTCGTACCGGTACTTCCGCACCACCTTGGAGGTCGCCGTGGACGCCCCCGGGTCGGTGGACCAGCCGCGGATCTCCTTCACCTGGCCTGTGACGTCACCGAGGGCGGAGGCGGTCGCGGTGGTCGCGGTGGCGTAGACGAACTCCAGCGCGCGGCAGCCCCGGGTGGACGGTGTCGTGGCGCAGGTGGCGGCGGGGACCGCCGAGGTCGGGGCGATGAGCAGCGTGGGGCGGGAGCGGGTCGCGCCGCCCGTGGCCACGGTCTCCGAGACCACGGTGGTGGTCTGGCCGAGTCCGTCCAGGGTCGTGGTGGCCACCTGCCAGGTCGTGGCGGCGGGGGCGGGCTTGGTGAAGACGGTGACGGTGCCCCCGGTGTCCTTCAGGGTGAGGGAGCCGGTCAGGGAGCCGGTGAGGGTGAAGTCGTCGGCGCCGGGCTCCGCCTTCCAGCCGCCGCCGGTCGTGGCGGTGAATCCGAGTTCGCCGCCTTCGGCGTCGACGACGGCCACGCTGCTGGCCGAGGTCTGCTTCAGATAGCCCCAGTCGGATCCCGTGGTGTCGGTGACGGTCCCGGAGGTCCACTGCGGTCCGAAGATCGCCGCCTGCCCCACCTGTTGTTCTCCGGCGTTCGGCCGGCGGGACGAGGCGGTACGGGAGACGGAGAGGCCGAAGAGGGACACGTCGTTCGCGGTCAGGTTGTAGTCGCCGGTGAGCAGGTTGACGGAGCCGGGGCCGGCCTCCTCGGTGGGCGCGGTGCCCGCGTCGCGGTCGACGGTGATCTCGTTGGCCGGGGAGGCGGCGGTGGAGGTGCCGTCGGTGAAGGAGGCGCGGACCTCGATGGGGCCGTCCGTGGCGAGGGTGTCGGTGAGGTTCCAGTTCAGCCGCTCGGCCTTGCCTCCGGTCACGGGGACCGGCCAGGCGGCGACGGCGCCGCCGCCGGACGCCGTGCGGACATCGGCGAGGGGAACGTTCTTCCAGGTGTCGGTCTCGCCACGGCGGTACTGGTAGGTGGCGCCCGTGTAGCTGGTGAGGCCCTCGGCGGCGAGCGCGGCCCGGCGGGCCGGACGGTCACCCTGCGCGGGGGTGGGGAGCGCGGCGCCGGAGCCCGCGTAGAAGGTGTACGTGGTCTCGTTGGAGGCGTTGCCCGCGAGGTCACGGGTACGGGTGGTGAGGGTGCGCTTGCCCGCGGGGAAGGTCAGGGTCCGGGTGTTCGGGCTGCTGAGGGTGCGGATCTCGGTCCATGTGGTCGCGGCGTCGAGCTTGTACTCCATCGCCAGCACGTCCGTGCCCGGCGGGGTGAAGGTGAAGGAACCGGAGAAGCGGCCGTCGGCGCCGGGTGTCCCGGACCAGACACCGGCCGGGAAGTCGGTCGAGGTGACGGACGTGGTGCCGGGCTTGGCCGTGTCGACGGCGAAGGTGTACTTCGGGCTCCAGTCCGACCACGCGCTGCCGTCGTGGGCGCGGCCCCAGAACCAGTACGTCCTGCCGTGGGTGAGCAGACCGGGGGGCACGGTGTAGCTGGCGGTGCTGCCCGGGTTCAGGGTCGCCGTGCCGGGGTCGTGCAGCAGGACGTTGGTGTTGGCGACCGCGTCCCAGACCTCCCACTTCACCCGGAGCTTGGTGCCCTCGGCGTCCTTGGCCGCGTAGGTGAGCGTGGGTGTGGTGGACGTGGTCCAGTTCCGCAGGGCCGGGAAGGTGCGCCCGGGGGACGCGGCCATCGGACGGCCCGCCGTCGGAGGGGTGTTGTAGGTCACCGAGATGAACGGCGTGTTGGTGGCGGCGTTACCGGAGTGGAACCGCTTCCAGCCGTCGGGGGTCGTCTCGTCGGTGGCACGGATGCCCAGGTGGTTGGTGCCGTTGCCGTTGGCGGCCCAGGCGGTGGCGAGGCTGGTGATGTTCTGGTTCACCCAGCCGTCGGCGCAGCCGGAGGAGTGTCCCTTGGTGGCGCTCGTCGTGGCCCACAGGTTGTTCCAGCCCGGCTGGTCGCCCCAGCGGCTGGCGGTGGTGGCGCCGGGGGTGTCCCACACTTCCCACTTGTTGGCCGCGCAGGACCAGGAGTGGTGGTTCCACAGGTTGAGCTTGGCGCTCAGGATCTGCTTGCCCGTGATCCGGGCCATGGGGAAGCTCAGGAACGAGCGGGCGATCTGCCCGGACCCGTTGTTGCCGAGTTTCAGTTCGGTCGCGGCCGACTGGTCGGTGGTGGTGCCCTGCTGGACGAAGGTGTCGAAGCTGGTGCCGATGTTGACGGCCGGGTCCACCGTGACCGGGAACTTCGTCGCGGGGTCGGCGATGAACCGCGCGTCCGGTGTCAGGGTCAGATCGATGTCGTCACCGCGCTGGACGACCTTGAGGCCGACATCGGCCCGGCGGGTGTGCTCACCCGATGTGGCGTTCACGGTGGCGTCCCACATCACCGGCGCGGGCAGTTCGCCCACCCGGCGGCCCGACGCCCGGTCCAGGAAGGTGACCGAGCGGTCCTTGTTCGCCCGTGCCCTGATGCCCTTCGCCTTCAGCGTCAGCGTCACCGAGGAGGTGGGACCGACCGCGGAACGGTCCTTCAGCTCCAGGAACTGCTCGAAACCGGTACGGGTCGCCTCGACGATCAGATCGGTGGCGGTCAGCACTCCGGGGTAGCGGGCCTTCGTGCCCGACAGCTTCGGCTCGGGCAGCGCGCCCCGCCAGGAGAGCGTCATGGCGCGGCCGTCACCGGCGTCCAGCCGCACCAGCGGAAGCGGTGCGGGCCGCGCCGCCCGGCCGGTCACCGGGTTACGGGCCCCGGTGCCGGCCACGGCCGTCTTCCCGGCGAGCGTGAGCCCCAGCGGATGGGCCGCCGCGGCGACCCCGTCCCGGGACCGCTTCAGGGTGATGTCGATGTCACGCCAGGTGCCGGTCGCCGCGTCGCGGAACCGGACCGGGCCGGAGGCCGCGTCCGTGGTCACGGTGCCGTCCGGGTTGGCCCAGGTGGTCGTGGCCTCCGTCCGGTCGGAGAGCACCTCCACCCGCTGGTCCGAGAGCCGGGCCGCGAGCAGGCCCGACGCCAGGTCGGCGGCCTCGGTCACGGCGCTGCCCGGCGCGGCGGCGGGCCGGGCGGACGGGCCCTCACGCGCGGAGGTCGCCGCGGCACCCGACATGAAGGCGGTCTCCACGACCAGCAGACCGGTCACCGCGAGGGCGATCCGGGGGAGCGCTCTCCGGCGCGACCATGGGGAAACAGATCTCTCCGGAGGAGGGGTCTGAGCGTCCAACAATCCGACCTCCCTTGTCATGGACCCTTCGCGTGAGGGGTCCCGGGAGATCCATGGGGTGTCTGATCAGCGGCGAAACATCGGCGCTTCCCACGGCCGCATGGGGTATCCGCCCCGTGCCGGAGCGCGTCTTCGCAGGTCGTGGGGGGCTTTCGCGATCGTCGCAACACCCTTGGCGCGGGGCTGTTTTGTTGCACGGATTGTCGCATGCGTGGACGGTCGGCCCTCCTCCGCGCGACGCCCGGACCGGGGCGGGCGCGGGGCGGGTGCGGAACGGCCCGCGGGGTTCGGGGCGCGGGGTTCGCGGCACGGATGACGGCGTGGACGCGGACCGGAGGAGGGCCGAGGGGGACGGCGCTCCCTCCGGAGGCCCTCACTCCGGGATGATCTCGCCGTTCGGAGTGGCCCGGAGGGGGCCCGGGTCGATTCCTCCGGCGACCCGGAAGCCACGGAAGGCTTCGTAGGAGACGGCGTCGAGGGCGTTCGGCCGGGCCGCGAAAGGCCGCGGGGTGGCGCCGGAGACGAGGTGGCCCGGGTCGGGCAGGGGGTGGCCGGCACCGGAGGCCGGGTGGGTGACCGCCGCGTTCCACAACTCCTGGATCGCTTCGAGCAGATCGTCGCGGCGACACGCCTGTACGAGGCGTGCGGTCACCGGCCAGGACGGGCGGCGGGACCCCGCGAGGATGCGGGAGATGTACGAGGAGTCGACCCGGGCCTCGGCGGCGATCTCCCGGTAGGTCTTGCCGGAGCGCCGGGCGAAGTGGGCGAGCGCGTGGGCGAGTTGCTCCTGTGGCGTCATGAGGATCGGTGGTACGGGGTCCGTGTCCTCCTCGGTGGCCCCGAGGACCGGGACGCCGAGGGGGGCCGTGGTGGCCCGCCGGGGGGCCGGGCCACCCGGGGGGGGGGGGGGGGGGCCGGGGGGGGGAGGGGGGGGGGAGGGTGCGGTTTACAAACAGAC